>CAIPNT010000110.1 GCA_903866485.1 uncultured Micrococcales bacterium
CGGTCTGCTTGGTGAGGATAGCAGCTTGAACGGCGTATTTCGCGGGGTTGGCCTCAATTTCTGCCCGACTAACACCCTCGCCTAACCTTTCGAGCAGTCGACTTAGTTCACCTGCGTGAGGAGTCAGCACACAACCGGCCTGCACAGATTCAAAATTAACCAGCTCGAGCGCCCCGGCGTCGACAACAGCGACGTTGTCAGTTCGCAAAATCTCAAGAATTTTCTCGGTTTGTTGATTGGCTTCGGGCCCAACACCAGAACCGAGCACCCAGGCCTGACAGCGGCCGTCTTGCAGCACAACCTCGGGGTGTGTTGCTAGAACCATCGCGCCAACCGAAACTGGCCCGAGATAGCGAACCATGCCAACTCCAGTGCGCATGGCCGCATCTATGCCCAGAAGTGCGGCACCCGGATAGGCAACCGAACCTGTGATGAAACCGACCACGCCACGAGAATACTTGTCGTCTGTCGGCAGTGGCCGGTGCAACAAGCTTCTGAGCAGATCCATAAGGCAAGGCTACCCAATAGAGTTCTATACATGAGCAAGCTATTCGAGCCGATTTCTATCCGTGAACTAACCACTCGCAACCGCATTTGGGTTGCCCCTATGTGTCAGTATTCAGCCGAAGAACAGGATGGCGTTCCGGCGGAGTGGCACCTAGTGCACTATGGAGCCCGAGCAACCGGAGGCGCCGGACTCATCATCGTTGAGGCCACCGCGGTTACCCCGGAGGGGCGCATCTCGCCGTGGGATACCGGCATTTGGAACGAAGAGCAAACCGAGGCCTGGGCCTACATCGTCGACTTCATGCACTCTCAGGGTGCGGCAGCCGGTGTGCAGCTGGCCCACGCCGGTCGCAAGGCCTCGACCCACAGCGCCTGGTCAGGCAGTGGTTCAATATCGCTGCAGGATGGCGGCTGGCAGACGGTGTCATCAACTAACGAAGCCTTCGAGGGCTATGCGGCACCTCGCCAGCTGGAGACCGCCGAGGTCTCAGATTTGGTGCAAGGTTTTGCTTCGGCGGCACGTCGTGCGCAAGACGCAGGCTTCGACCTAATCGAAATTCACGCCGCTCATGGCTATCTGATTCACCAATTCTTGTCACCGCTCAGCAACAAGCGCACCGATATTTATGGTGGTGACCTCGAAAATCGAGCACGTTTCTTGCTCGAAATTGTTGCAGCCATTCGCGCCGAGGTTGGCGAAGGCATGCCGGTTATTGTGCGCTTCTCGGCAACAGACTATGTTGAAGGCGGCTGGGATGAGGTGCAAACCGCCCAGGTTGCCAACTGGTGTGCAGAGGCGGGCGCCGACCTGTTTGACATTTCAACCGGCGGACTAGTTGCCGGGGTTTCGATTGCGGTTGGTCCGGGTTATCAGGTGCCTATCGCCGAATTCGTGGCATCAAGGGTTGACGAACCGGTTGCGGTTGTTGGCATGATCACAACCGGCGAGCAGGCCGAACAGATTTTGCAACGCGGCGAGGTTGACGTGATCATGATTGGTCGCGCCGAGTTGCGTGACCCGATGTGGCCACTGCGCGCAGCTCACGAGCTGGGGGTCTCGGTCGACTATTGGCCTAAGCAATATCAGCGCGGCACGTTTTAGCAGACTCTGGGAAAACTAGCCGAGTTCTGCTAGCCCAGTTTGGCTCTGCTCTAATCGCGCTGGGTGGCGTCTTGCACTTCGCCGACAAGCTCTTCGAGGATGTCTTCAAGAAACAGAACCCCTCGAATCTTGCCGTCGCTTGCAAGCACCTTGGCCATGTGAGAGTTCACTCTTCGCATGCTGGCCAAGGCGTCTTCAAGTTCAACCTGGGCAGACAGTGCGATCATGTTTCGAATGCGTTTTGCCGGAACCTGCTGGTCAACCTGCTTGTCATCTAGGTCAAGCACGTCTTTGAGATGCAAATAACCAACAATCTCATCGTCGGCACCGGTGATTGGGTAACGCGAATATCCGTGCTTGGCAACGGCCTTTTCAATTTCGCGCGCCGTCACACTTTCGTCGAACGAAACCAGTTTTTCAAGGGCAACCGCGACATCTTTGACCTTCTTTTCGGTGAACTCAAAGGTGTTGCTCAAGGTGCCCGAGGTATCACTCAGCACGCCTTCGCGAGTTGAGTGCTCGACGATGTCTTCGACCTGGTCAAGGGTGTAGGTGCTGCTTGCCTCATCCTTGGGTTTGATGCCAAAAACTCTGAGAATTCCGTTAGCCAAGGCGTTGAGGCTGAAAACAATCGGGCGCACCACCTGCGCCAACGCAAACAGCGCCGGCACCAAAATGAGTGCAGCGCGCTCTGGCACCGAGAACGAAATGTTCTTAGGCACTACCTCGCCAATAACCACGTGCAAGAACGACACCAAAATTAGGGTCACAACGAAAGCCACACCGGCGGCAGCCGAAACCGATAGCCCAATGGCAAGAAGCGAAGGCTGCAGCAACTCGTGCACGCTCGGTTCGGCGATAATCAAAATTAGAAGCGAACAAATGGTCACACCGAGCTGAGTTGTCGCAAGCATTAGCGACACCTGCTCCATTGCCTTGATGGTCAGCTTTGCCGGTCTGCTTCCCGCCTCTGCGCGCGGTTCTATCTGGGCGCGTCTTGCCGTGATTACGGCAAATTCGGCCGCAACAAAAAAACCGTTCAAAATCAACAGGATGAAGAACCAGCCGATGCCTACCCAAGGATTAGTCATTTTTGGCCACCTCGCCATCCACCAGCTGGGTCGGCGTGAAACGCACGCGGTCGACCCGGCGGCCATCCATGCGCTCGACGCGCAGAACGCCATCCTCGATCTCGACCTGGTCGCCCACCTTTGGAATGCGCCCAAGCGCGCTCATCATGAAACCGGCAACTGTTTCGTAAGCCCCATCGGCCGGCACCTTGATTGCCATCTCAAGCAACTCATCAGGTCGGGTCATGCCAGGAAATAGCACCGATGAGTTAGCACCGCGGGTAACTCCAGCTTTGGCTCGGTCGTGCTCATCTACCAGCTCGCCAACCAACTCTTCAACCAGGTCTTCGAGCGTGGTCAACCCGGCTACTCCGCCATACTCATCAACCACAATCGCCAACTGAAGGCCCTTGGCGCGCAACTCAACCATGAGGTCTTCGAGGCTCATGGTTTCGGGCACACGAAGGGCTTCGACCATGATTGCTGAAACTGAAACCTCGGCACGTTTTTCGCGCGGAACTGCCGCGGCCTGCTTGACGTGAGCAATGCCAACCACGTCGTCAGATGACTCTTCGATTACCGGAAATCTTGAGTGGCCGGTTTTGATCGAAGCTGCAATGACGGCGTTTACGCTGTCATCACGATGCAGGTTCACCATGCCTGTGCGCGGGGTCATAACGTCGGCGGCAACCAACTGGCTTAGTGCGAGCGTCTTGGTCAATAAAGTCGCAGTTTGGGCGTCGAGTGCACCCATGATTGCCGAGCGACGCACCAGCGAGCTGAGCTCTTCGGCCGTTCTGGTCGAACTTAGCTCTTCTTTCGGTTCAATGCCGATCGCACGCACAATGCCGTTTCCGGCAGCGTTCAAAATAAAAATCATCCAACTGAATAGCCAGGTGAAAGCCAGTTGAAAACCAACCACAAAGCGGTTTACCGCCAAAGGCACTGTCAGGGCCAACTTTTTTGGCACCAATTCGCCAAACAGCGTTGAAAACAGGGTGGTAGCCAACATGGTTAGAACCAGCGCCAGCGCAGGGTCTAACTGCACTGACAACATGTGCGTTAGCGCCGGTTCGACCAAAAAACCGGTGAGCATGGTGGTCAAGGTGATGCCAAGTTGGGCACCCGATAGATGGGTTGCGGTGCGCTTCAAAGCACGGATGGTGCTCGACAGGCCTTTTTCGCCTCGTTCTGCACGAGCCTCAAGGTCGCTGCGCTCAAGATTGAGCATCGAAAACTCGCTGGCGACAAAAACCCCGGTGCCCACGGTCAAAAGCAATCCGCAGGCCAGCATGAGCCAGTTATTCACGAGCCCCACCGCCCGAAACGCTATGGTCTGAGTTTTGCATCTTGTACTAAGCATAACCAGCGAGCGAGTAGGCTTAAGAGGCAAATCGAACGGCAATCATAAAGAGGTGGTTTCTCTGTCTATCAACGGCGAGAATTCGAACAGCGACAACGATTTCGGGGCCAACGACTGGCTCGTGGATGAGATGTATGAGCAGTACAAGTCAAACCCTGATTCGGTTGACAAAGAGTGGTGGCCAATTCTTGAGAAGTACCACCAGTCGAACACCACTACCCCGACAACTTCGGTTTCATCTAGCGCGCCTGCTGCCGCACCTGCAGCCGCACCTGCAGCTGCCCCGCTAGTAGCCAAGACCACCCGCATCGAGCCAAAGGCTCAGCCGATTCCAGCCGAAGCACCGGTCACTGGATTGATCAACACCGTAAACGACGATTCGGCAGACGAAGCCGAAGACCAGGTAACCGTGCTCAAGGGCATGTCAAAGGCTCTAGCTTCAAACATGGATGCCTCAATCAAGGTGCCAACCGCCACCTCGGTTCGCACCATTCCAGCCAAACTTTTGATTGACAACCGCATTGTCATCAACAGCCACCTGTCACGCACCCGAGGCGGCAAGGTTTCGTTCACTCACATCCTTGGTTTCGCGCTGGTTCGCGCCCTTAAAGAGTTTCCAAGCCAAAACGTTTATTACGCCGAGATTGATGGCAAGCCATCTGCGGTAACTCCAGCGAACATCAATTTCGGCTTGGCAATTGATATTCCAAAACCTGACGGCACTCGCGCACTTTTGGTGCCGAACATCAAGCGTGCCCAGCGCCTGAACTTCGCCGAGTTCCTGACCGCTTACGAAGACCTGGTCAAAAAAGCTCGCGACAATAAATTGACGGCGGATGACTTTGCCGGCTCAACCGTCTCGCTAACCAACCCAGGTGGCATCGGCACGGTTCACTCGGTTCCGCGCCTAATGCAGGGCCAGGGTTGCATCATCGGTGCCGGCGCACTCGACTACCCAGCAGAGTTCCAGGGCATGAACGAGGCTTCGCTTTCAAAGATGGGCATCAGCAAGACCATCACGCTGACCTCAACCTACGACCACCGCGTCATTCAGGGCGCGGGTTCGGGCGAATTCCTTAAGAAGGTACACGAGCTTTTGCTTGGCCAGCGCGGCTTCTATGAAGAGATCTTCGCCGCTCTGCGCATCCCTTATGAGCCGGTGCTCTGGGTCGAAGACTTTGACCAGGATGACAACGACGACCGAAGCAAGGCTTCACGCATCCAAGAGCTGATCAACGCTTACCGCGTTCGCGGCCACCTAATGGCTGATGTCGACCCTCTTGAATACCAGCAGCGTTCGCACCCAGACCTAAACATTTTGAATCACGGTTTGAGCCTCTGGGATCTCGATCGAAGCTTTAAGACCGGTGGTTTCGGCGGCAAGAGCAAGGCTCCATTCCGAGACATCCTCAAGATTCTGCGCGACAGCTATTGCCGCACAGTTGGCGTCGAATACATGCACATTCAAGACCCGGCTCAGCGCAAGTGGTTCCAAGACCGATTAGAGCGACCATACGAAAAGTTGAGCCGCGACGAGCAGATGCGCATCCTTGGCAAGTTGAACGAGGCCGAGGCTTTTGAGACCTTCTTGCAGACCAAGTTTGTTGGCCAGAAGCGCTTCAGCCTCGAAGGTGGCGAGTCGACCATTGCCGCCCTTGATGAGATCCTTCAGGCGGCAGCAAACAACGGATTGCAAGAAGTTGCAATCGGCATGGCCCACCGTGGCCGCCTTAACGTGCTAACCAACGTTGCCGGCAAGACCTATGGTCAGGTGTTCCGCGAATTTGAGGGCAACACCGACACTAAGACTGTTCAGGGTTCGGGTGACGTCAAATATCACCTTGGCACCGAGGGAGTTTTCACTAGCGCCGAGGGCAATCAGGTTGCCGTTTCTTTGGCAGCTAACCCTTCACACCTTGAGGCCGTAAACCCGGTTCTAGAGGGCATTGTTCGCGCCAAGCTCGATGTTCTGGATGCGATTCCGCGAGAAACCTATCCGGTGCTTCCAATCCTGATTCACGGTGACGCAGCATTTGCTGGTCAGGGTGTCGTCCCTGAGGTCTTGAACATGTCGCAGCTTCGCGGCTACAAGGTTGGAGGAACCATCAACATCGTGATCAACAACCAGGTTGGCTTCACCACGCCTCCGGGAGAGTCACGTTCGACCGTCTACTCAACAGACGTGGCAAAGGCTATCCAAGCCCCAATCTTCCATGTGAATGGTGACGACCCTGAGGCCGTTGTTCGCGTTGCCCAGTTGGCGTTTGCATTCCGTCAGCAGTTCAAGAAAGACGTCGTTATCGACATCGTCTGTTACCGCCGCCGCGGTCACAATGAAGGTGACGACCCATCGATGACTCAGCCGCTAATGTACAACTTGATTGAGGCAAAGCGCTCGGTAAGAACCCTTTACCTAGAGTCTTTGGTTGGGCGCGGCGACATCACTCGCGAAGATTACGAGGCCGCCAATGCCGCGTTCCAGGCCCGGCTAGAAGGCGCTTTCGTTGAGGTGCACGAGGCAATGTCTCAACCTGTTTCGCTGGTTCCACGCCCGGTTGGCATCGGCACCACCGCGAGCGACCACCCAACCGTAGCTCACCAGACGGCGATTTCACGCGACGTCGTTGAGCTGATCGGAAACGCTCACAATAACCAGCCTCCTGGCTTCCACGTTCACCCTAAGCTGCAACAGCTGCTCACCAAGCGTGTCGAAATGTCACGCGAGGGCGGCATCGACTGGGGTTTCGGCGAGCTAATGGCCCTCGGCTCACTGGTTCTAGAAGGCAAGCCAGTTCGCATGGCCGGGCAGGACAGCCGCCGAGGCACTTTCGTTCAGCGCCACGCAGTCTTCCACGACCGTGAAAACGGCCAAGAGTGGATGCCGCTGCGCAACCTTTCTGCTGACCAAGCCAAGTTCTACATCTACGACTCATTGCTCAGCGAGTATGCGGCCATGGGCTTCGAGTATGGCTACTCGGTTGAAAACGAGAATGCGCTTGTGCTCTGGGAGGCTCAGTTCGGCGACTTCGCCAACGGCGCCCAGACCATCATTGACGAGTTCATTTCGTCGGCTGAGCAAAAGTGGGGACAG
>CAIPNT010000111.1 GCA_903866485.1 uncultured Micrococcales bacterium
ATCGGGTCGCTATGCAATCAAGACTCAGTTGCCAGAGCTATTCAAGGGTCTGTTTGCGGGCATTCGCATGAACCTAGGCGACCAGGGCTATGTTTTTAGTCAGGCTGCGGTTCGGCGCAAGTTGAGCTGGAAGACCATCGGTGTCATGACCAAGCACGGTAGGCCACCACTGATTTAAAACCGGAGCTGCAACATCTAGCCCGAGGCCTTGGCCTGGGATGGCTGCAACCCAACCACCACAAAAATAGCCACCGTCAAAACCGCTGCGATTGACCCAAATCCGAAACCGAGCCCGCCCTTGTTGGTGTCTGCGCCAATCCAATCGGCAAAACTGGCTCCAAACGGCCTGGTAACAATGTAGGCCAGCCAAAACAGCAGCACCGAACTAACGCTCAATAGCCGATAGCAGATGGCAGGCACGGCGAATGCGGCGGCAAAAACTAGACCAGAACCCAGATAGCCCCAGTTGAGGTTGCGCGCGGTCATGTCACCTGCGGCCGTGCCCAAGGCAAAGGTGGCCAGCACAGTAAGCCAATAGAACAACTCGCGTCGGGTCGTGGTGACGCTGGCAAGGGAGATGTCGCCCGCCGCAACCCACCAGAGGGCAAAAATTGCCAAGAGCCCAACCGCAAAAACCATGGTCGAAACCGCGTACGACACTCCAAAGCCCATGTGCACGATGTCGGCGGCCATGGTGCCAAAGACGCTGACCATGGCCACTGCCGTCCAATAAACCCACTTGGAATATGAACGACGCCTGATTTGAACGGCCAGTGAAACCAGAAAAACCAAACCCCCGATTATCACCGCCGGCACCGAACCAAGCCAACGCACCAGAAAATCTGAGGCAGCCTCCCCCATTCCGGTGGTGAGAATTTTGATGACCCAGAAGGCCAAGCCAATGGAGGGCAGCTTATTTAGCATGCGCGCTAACCTCGGCAATTTGAGCGAGCCTGGTTTCAATCAGCAGGCGAACCAGGTCTTGGCTAAGACACTCATCTTTAGAGAAGTGCAATGCACCCGAAGTGGTCTTAAATCCGGCCACCTGACTTGCCATAGCCTTGAAAACTTGGCCGCTAAACGGAAAGTATGAGTTGTGCATTCTGTAGGCATTGAACCCGGCCACACCTTTGCCGGCAACCTTGAAACATGGGATGCCGTAGTAGATGCATTCTTCGGCCTCTGGCAAAACGGTGAGAATCATCCGCCGCATTTGCAACAGGACCGAACGCTGAGGCTCGGCAAAGTTGCCCACAAAGTCTTCGATCACGGTCATGGTCGCTCCAGCATGCAGCCAGCCTATTCTGAAGCCCAAGAAATCTTGACTCGATTAGGCAAATGTTCAGCGATTGCACAAGCAGTGCGACTATCGTCGAAGCCATGAGCGCATTGAGCAACCTGCTGAAGAATAACCCTGGGGTCAAGGCACTTCACAAGATTTATGGAAGCCTCGAACAAATCAAAAAGAACACCGAGGTCACCCGCATGGCCTCGGCTAACCCTTATTTGGCACAGGTGCGCGCATTCACAGCACAAAAGCAACTTGGCTTTGAGCGAACTCTGAATGTGCTTGCCGACGAGCGCATCTCTTTTGCCAGATTTGGTGACGGCGAACTCAAACTGATGCTTCGACCAACCTACAAATTGGCGTTTCAGGCCAATTCTGAGCCGCTTCGCAGGGCACTGGCGGCAACTATCGCCCAGTCGGCCAGCGAGCCAACTCAGTTGCTAATCGGTTTTCCGCAAATGTATCAAGATCTGCACTGGTCGGGAGTCTGGGTTGACATCTGGGATGAAACCAAAACCCACTTTGAAAAACTTGATCGCGTTGGAAACGCCCACGTGTCGCGCCCAATCTTTTTTGAAGACATGCGTCAGAGCGGTGTTGATTTGTGGCGCAAGGTTTGGGCGGGCAAAAAGGTGCGTGTTATCACTGGCAAGGGCTCACGCTTTGAGCTAACTTCAGAACTTTTCGACAACGTTGCCTCGGTTGAATACAGCTATTCAAAAGCGGCCAACGCGTTTGACGATCTCGAGCGACTTCATCTAGAGCTGGAAGGTACGGGCGAAGAGCTTTACCTAATGGCACTTGGACCAACCGGCACCATCCTTGCCGCGCAACTGGCGGCCAAGGGCAAGTGGGCCATCGATCTAGGGCACATTAGCGACAGCTATGAAAATGTATTCAAAGGCGCAGTGAGACCAGAGGCCAAGCCGGTTTCGAAGTAGTTGCTAACGCCACGAGGCGATAATTAGCCCCATCGCCGTGAGACTAACGATGTCTTGACCAACCTCAAGCAACCAAACCTTGAAGCCTTGACCGGCAAACAGGCGGTGCGAAAGCGATGACGCAGCGCCGATTCCGAAGCCTAAGAAAGCACCGGCGACGCCACCGTTCAGCACACCGAAGTTCGGATCAACCTTGTAGGCAAGGTCGATGACCAAGGCCAGTGAGATTGACTGAACAAACGCCGCTGCAAAAGTTCCACCAAATACTGCACCCATGTTTGGGCCACCAGGGGTTTGATCAGAGGTTTTGCCCTGCAGCTTCCACCAGATTGGATAGAAGGTCTTCGGACCAAACCAGACTGAACCAATCGTGATTCCGGCAATGCCTGCTACCGCAACGGCGAGCCAGTTCAATTCGCTAAATATCATGGCTTCAATCTAGAACAAATAGCGCCAGTTGACAATAGCCTCAGCTGCGAGGTCGAAGCGTTGCCACCATCGGGCACACAAATGGGTCAACGTTGTTACTCAGCCCAACGCGGCTCAAGTACTTGATGATCACTTTATAACTGGCGATTAGGTTCATTTCAATGAACGGGATGTCATTCTGGCGGCAATATTCGCCTACGATTTGGTGAGCCTTGCGCAGGTTAGGCCGTGCCATCGATGGAAA
>CAIPNT010000112.1 GCA_903866485.1 uncultured Micrococcales bacterium
ATCCTGGCTATCTCGCCTGGGTTCTCGAGCGTTTGGTCGCCGGCGAAACCGTCAACCAGATTGTGGTCGACGAAAACGTTGCAGCCGACGCCCGCGTTGCACTCGAGCGCATGTTGGCGGCGAAGCCACTTTAGGCGTTCATCAATGAAAAAACTGGTAGTCATCGGCAGCGGCATCGCTGGCCTCATTGCGGCGGTTGAAGGCAGTCGCACTCACGAGGTTGTCTTGGTCACCAAGTCGACCCTGTCGGAGAGTAACACCCACTATGCCCAGGGTGGCATTGCCGCGGTTGTTGCCGATGACGATTCAATTGCCGAGCACGTGGCCGATACCCTTTCTGCAGGCGCTGACTATTGCTATGAACCGGCTGTAGAAGTGCTTTGCGCCGAGGGACCGCAGCGCATCAACGACCTGGTTCGCTTTGGCGTCGACTTTGACAAGCAGGGGGCGGCATTTTCACTCGGCATGGAAGCCGCACATTCACATGCAAGAATTTTGCACGCCGGCGGAGACACTACCGGCGCTGACATCAGTCGCGCCTTAGTCGAAACCTTGCGAGCCACTGCAACCGAGATTCACGAACACACCTTCGTGGTTGACTTCGAGGTGGTGAACGGTGAAGTCAAGGGCGTTCACCTCATGGATGCCTCCGGCGAGCACTTTGTCGAAGCCGATGCCGTCATCCTGGCTAGCGGTGGAGCGGGTCAGCTCTATCGCCACACCACCAACCCTGCGGTCACTACCGGAGATGGCGTTGCCGCCGCATTCCGCGCCGGTGCCGAACTGGCCGACGTCGAGTTTTATCAGTTTCACCCGACCGCTCTGGCTGTGCCAGGTTCATTTCTAATCTCCGAAGCCGTTCGCGGCGATGGAGCGGTGCTGATTAACAACAAGGGCGAGCGCTTCATGCAGAAGATTCACCCGCTTGCCGAGCTTGCTCCGCGAGATGTTGTGGCGCGAGGCATCCAAGCAGAAATGATTTCGCAGGGCGGTCAACCTGTGCTGCTTGACGCGACCGCTCTAGGTTCAGAGTTCTTGAACAAGCGGTTCCCGAGCATCAGCAAAACCACTTGCAGCTATGGTCTCGACTGGGGCAAGAACCCGATTCCGGTAACCCCGGCGGCCCACTATTGGATGGGTGGCGTTGCCACCGACATCTGGGGTCGCACCTCAATCAAGGGTTTGTTTGCGGTGGGTGAAGTTGCCTGCACCGGAGCCCACGGGGCAAATCGGCTTGCGTCTAACTCGCTGCTCGAATCAATCGTCTTCTCACGCCGGGCGGTTCAGGTTCTCGATGAAGCCTGGCCGGCTGCGGCTGCGAGTGCTCGTTGGCGTGAAACCGGATTGCTCACCGAGATTGAACTCGAGGATGAATCAGACAGTTCGGTGCCCCGCGGCGAACGCAATGTTGTCGACCGAGTCGAACTTCAGACCCTGATGTGGGACAACGTGGGCCTTGCCCGCACCGCGAGCCAACTGCTAGACACTCGCCTAGCCCTAGCCGACTGGCGCTCGGCAGATGCTTCCAACCGCCTGTTTACCGACTGGGAAGACGCAAACCTTTTGATGCTAGCCCGCGCGGTTACCGAATCGGCCCTAGCCCGTGAGGAATCTCGCGGAGGCCACTATCGCCTCGACTTTCCGAACACCAACCCAACGATGGCCAAGCCAATCACCATCGTTCGAAAGGCAAAGTAATGCTTTCTAACCAGATCATCGAAGAAGTCGTTCAGCGCGCTTTGAACGAAGATGCGCCCTGGGGCGACGTCACCAGCGAGCACCTGATTCCGGCAAAGGCAACCGCAACGGCTGAGTTGGCAGCCCGCGAAGCTGGCGTCTTCAGTGGTGCCGATGTTTTCGCAGCTGCCTTCATGCTCACCGACCCTTCGCTTGACCTTCAGCTGTTCCTCGAAGATGGCGACACCTTCGTTGCCGGCCAAGAACTCGGTGTGGTCTCCGGGTCGGCTCGTTCGGTGCTAACCGCCGAGCGCATTGGTCTCAACTTTGTGCAGCGAATGAGCGGCATCGCAACACTGACCGCCAAGTATGTGGCGGCCGTTGCCGGCACGAACGCACGCATCGTCGACACACGCAAGACCACACCGGGGCTTCGCGCCTTCGAGCGTCACGCGGTTGTGTCGGGTGGTGGCCGAAACCACCGCTTCAGCCTCTCTGATGCCGTGATGGCCAAAGATAACCACCTGGCCATTTTGACCGCGGGTGGCAAGGATCTAACCACAGAATTGCGTCGCGTTAAGAACGAACTCCCTCACACCATGAAGCTCGAGGTTGAGGTTGACCGCCTCAATCAGATTCCTGCCGTCCTTGCCGCCGGCGTCGACATCATCATGCTCGACAACTTCAACTTGGATGACCTGCGCGCAGGTGTTGCCATGATTGACCGAAAGGCCGTGGTCGAAGCCTCTGGAGGAGTGAACCTCGAAACGGTTGCTGCCATTGCAGCCACCGGCGTTGACGTTATTTCGGTTGGCGCGCTAACCCACAGTGCCCGGGCTCTTGACCTCGGCTTAGATGTGCAAATCTCCGCCTAAAGATGATTTATCTCGACAACGCTGCCACCACGCCAGTTAGGGCCGAAGCACTTCAGGCCGCCTGGCCTTGGCTGACCAGCGACTTTGGCAACGCATCGAGCACCCACGAACTTGGCGGTCGCGCCTCAAATGCACTCGACGGTGCGCGAGAGCGGGTTGCTCACTGGTTGGGTGCTCGTGCATCCGAGGTCATCTTCACCTCTGGTGGCACCGAAGGCAACAACCTAGGAGTGATTGGTTTGGCGCTTGCCAACCCGCGGGGCAAGCACATCGTCAGCGCAAAGACCGAGCATGAGGCGGTGCTGGCCTCGATCGACCACCTGGTGCGGGTTCACCAATTCGAGGTCACGTGGCTCGATCTTGACTCCGAAGGCTCGCTCAAAAACGGTGTCGCCACCCTCGAAGCGGCCCTTCGACCAGACACCACGCTGGTCACGCTAATGATTGCCAATAATGAGATCGGCACCATTCATCCGGTTGCCGAACTAGCCGCCGCCGCCCATCAAGTCGGTGTGCTCTTTCACACGGATGCAGTGCAGGCGGTGGGTTGGCTAAATCTCAACGTGCAGACTCTTGGCGTTGACGCACTTAGCATCTCGGGGCACAAGTTTGGAGCGCCCAAGGGTTCTGGAATTTTCTATCTGCGCGGTCGCACCAAGATTGAGCCGATAATTCACGGTGGCGGACAAGAGGCGGGATTGCGTTCTGGCACCGAAAACGTTGCCTGGGCAGTGGCGCTTGCCACCGCAATAGAACTGCTGCCCGACTGCGACGTCGAAAGAGTGCGAGTCTCACAACTGCGCGATGCCTTTATTTTGCGCGTGATGCAAGTTGCCCAAAATGCCTTGCCGACCGGCCACCCGGTTGACCGACTGCCCAACATCGCCTCGTTCTGCTTTGTAGGCCAAAGCGGAGAATCGATTTTGCTGCAGCTTGAAGAACGCGGAATCGTTTGCTCTAGCGGTTCGGCTTGTGCCGCCGGCAAAGACGAGCCATCACATGTTTTGCTAGCAATTGGCTTAGACGCCGAGGTGGCTCAGACGGCGGTCAGGTTCAGCCTTGGCCACGACACCACCGCCGAGCAACTGGATGCCGTGGCAGATATTCTGGGACAATTTTTAGCAAGCTAGGGCTATCGCTCACCGGCTATTGCAGATTCGCATCCGCCCAGATGTTAATCGCGGTCTGAATGTATTTTGCTAGCCCGGGCTCGAAAGCTTCGTAGGTGGCCTTGAAGGCCGGATCCATCACATAGGTGAGAGCAAGCGACTTGTAGGCGATTCGGTTTGGTGTCCAAAACTGCAGGATAAATTCGTAGTGTTTTCCGATCCAGAATTGAACATCGGCATCTGAAATCTCTTTGCCAGACCTCATCAGGTCGGCTAAATTCTTGGCAATGTGTTCGTGCCCGCGCCGGTATTCGTCGTGTTGCTCATTTTGTTGGTGCAGGCTCTGGTGATGCGAAAAGTTTTCAAACAAGTTTTGACGCCTTTGGTTTTGAATTTTGCCTATGCTTCCAATTCAAGCAGCAATAGGCTAGGCGCATGACAAAGCAAGGCACAGTGAGCTAAAGCGATCATGGAATTTCAGTTTTCGAACACCCTTTGGGAGTGGCGTGGCCCTGCGCCATTCTATTTCTTGAGTGTGCCGGTCGAGATGGCCGAGCAAATTCGCGAAGCTGCTCGGGTGGTTTCATATGGTTGGGGCATGATTCCGGTTGTTGCCGAGATTCATGGCATCGAATTCAAAACTTCGATGTTTGCCAAAAATGGCACATATGTTCTGCCGATCAAAAGCTTAGTTCGAGTGCCACTGAACCTGCAGGTTAGTGACCTGGTTGACGTGACCATGAGGCTTGGCGCCTGAACAAATTGCGCGCCTTTCGCCTAAGCGAACAAGTGCACACCTACCCCTTTGCCCAACGTGGCTACTGCCGAACAGTCCAGCGTTGATCCAAACTGCCGCGCCCTAACATTTAGGTGCAACACAACTACTTGTCGACGAAAGGAATACATGTTCTGGGTAGCCGTCATTGTTCTTGCACTCGCCATTACTATTGCAACCGCGAGACCAGCACACTAAAAACCACTGCGTCTGCTGAAGTCACAACCCCCTTTGTCGAATTCAGCAGGCGCAGTTTTAGATTTTGGGGAAATCTTATGACCATCGCATTCGACCAACTGACCAAAAATTTTGGGCGAGTAGCTGCAGTTGAAAACCTAAGCTTCACGGCTGAAAGCGGCTCTGTCACCGGACTGCTCGGACGAAATGGTGCTGGCAAAACCACGGCACTGCGGGTGCTGGTTGGTCTCGAGCGTGCCAATTCGGGGTCAGCGACCATCGAGGGATTGCCTTTCGAAAAGTTACCGATGGGCCACGTGGGCGTTGCCCTCAGCCCCAACTTCAGTCCAACGCGCACAGTGCTGCAGCAGGTTTCACTGTCGGGTTTTGCAGCCGGCGCATCCAAAGGTCAAATCCTAGAAACCATCGAGAAAACAGAACTCGCCGAGGTAACACACAAGCGGTGTTTCAGCCTGTCTCTAGGAATGAAACAGCGTTTGCTACTCGCCTGCGCCGTCGTTGCGGAACCTAGAGTTCTTATCTTGGATGAGCCCGTAAATGGTCTTGACCCTGACGGTATCGCTTGGTTACACCGATTCTTGAAGAGCCAGGCAGAGTCGGGGGTCTCGGTCTTAGTGTCCAGCCACTATTTGAATGACTTGCAAACCTATGTAGACAAAGTGGTGATTATTCAACGTCACGCGCTCTGGGAAGGCTCCTGGCCAAACGAAGATGAACCATCCCTAGAAGACTTATTTTTTCGCCAAACCAAAGCCATCAACGTTTCATGATCACCTGGCGCAACATTCGCCTAGACCTGCGATACCTAAACAACGGAATCATGTTTTATGCGTTTGTCTATGCAGTCGGTTGTTGGATTTATTTTCAACAATTTGCAGGATATAGTGATCATGATTTGACTGATATCGCTCCGATTTTGGCACTTGCACTGTGCAGCTTCACACACACAGCGAGCGAGAGGGCCGATCGAGTGGCAGACAGAATCACAATCGAGCACGGTGGGTTAATTCGTCGCCTAGCCTCACGAATGGCAAGCATCTTGATCTACAACTGCCTGCTAGTGATAGTTGCCATCTACCTCTCGGCATTAGCGGTTGGTCGGCCGCCCTCCGCGCGATTGATTATCACTGCCATATTTGTTTCTGCGGTGCTCGCAACTGCTGGGGTCATCATTGCCGCCGCCCTGCCTCATCCAATCTTCGCGATGGCGCTTACGATTGCGCTTGTAGCCTGGGGCAACGACAATCCACGCACCAATGGATTCAGCGGGGCCATCTATGGCATGATCCACGCCAACTCGGAGCTGCAACTAGCTGATCGGTTTGCGGGCTTTCAAATATTCTGGTTTGCTCTTGGCCTTCTGGCAGCACCGCTCGCCCTGGGTTATCTGAATTTGAGCGTTGCCATTCCTATGCTTCGGCAGAGAATGAAGAAGGCTAGGCTTCCGCGCTGGCTAAACCTTCGGCCGACCTTTTTGGCTAAGCTTTTCATTTCCCAGTTCACCAATCCATTGCCAGCCCTAGCGACCATTTTTGCACTCTGCTTGTTTAGTTATGGCACGCTTTCGGCTGCCGCCAAACTTTCTGATCTTGGTGTTGGGGATGACTATTTCTCTATTTTTCCCGGATTACTTTTGGTGAACATCTTGCCCGCACTGCTTTTGTCATCATCAAGCCAGCGGCCTGAGATTTATGAGCAAGAAGCTAGTCTCTTCAAATCACCAAAGCAGGCTCTATTTGCCAGAACCCTGCAAACCGCTGGGATTGCAGCGCTATCGGTCACCATCGTGATCTTGGCAATTGCTTCGGTAACCAGCACGTCATTCGCAGATTTAAGAGTGCTTAGGGCCATTGCGCTCACGGTCTCTCTTTCACCAGGATTAGCAGCTGCCTCCATTTGGGCCAGTTTGAAGGTTCGCTCGATGCCTGCCTTGGCGCTGATATCCTATGGCCTCACTCTGCCCGAGGTGACTATCGCGAGCCTGGCACCTAACCTCGGGGCCTGGCTGCCGAGCAGCCTGTTTTCTGCGCTTTGCGGAGGCCCAGGCCCCTATTCAAGCGCCTCACATCAAAGCACGCCTGTATGGCTTGCCATCGCGTTTGCACTTGTGCTGGCCAGCTGGCCGTTCGTATTGATGCTGGCTCCCGGTCGAATTGGCCGGTCCTGGCCCGGTTAAGAATAAAATCCCAGCCCTCGTGAGAAGGAACTGGGATTTCGTGCACCCCCTCGGACTTGAACCGAGAACCCACTGATTAAGAGTCAGTTGCTCTGCCGATTGAGCTAGAGGTGCGTGCTGCACAGATGCGCAACGAGAGAAAAGCCTAGCATATTCGCATAGACTCTTAATCATGTCAGATGCACAAAAACTTGCCGTAGGCGACAAGGCTCCAAACTTCGAAATTCTTGACCAAGACGGCAAAGCGGTGACTCTTGAGTCATTCCGCGGCCAAAAAGTTGTGGTTTATTTCTACCCGGCAGCATCTACTCCAGGTTGCACCAAAGAGGCCTGTGACTTCAACGACAACCTAAACCCGTTTAAGGCCGCCGGCTATACGGTGCTTGGCATCTCGCCGGACGAGATCAAGAAGCTGAAAAACTTTCAGGTAACCCAAGACCTCAACTTTCCGCTGCTAAGTGACCCAACACTCGAGGCCCACAAGGCATACGGCGCGTTCGGAACCAAAAACCTTTACGGCCGCGTCTATGAGGGTGTTCTTCGCTCAACCTTCACCGTTGACGAGGATGGCATCATCCAGGTTGCGCTTTATAACGTGAAGGCCACCGGCCACGTCACCATGCTGCGCAGGTTGCTCGGCATCTAGTCTTCGTCTGGAATCTCGCCCTGGGTTGCGGCAAAAACCGGGCGGCTAAACAGCAAGGCAATCACCAGCACCGATGGCACAATCAACCCGATGCCGATGGCGAGATTGGCAAACTGCCCGGTAAAACTGCCCCAGGCAACCGCAAGTTGAACCAGCTGCCAAAACAGCGTCGCATTTCTAGACCAGCGACGACCTTGGCTGAGTGCCCTGAAGGTGACGCCCAACCAGGCCAGCAAAATAAGACCGAGTGCGGCTAGGGCCAGCATCGTCGGCAGGCTCTTTACCTCTCCGGCTAGAGTTGCCAACACATAGGTGATGTCAAGGCCAAGCAGCAGCGCCAGTTCGAGGGCAAAGATCACCAAAATGACCTTTAGGCCAAGCGGTTTTGTTGCTTTGTCTGCCATTGAATTCACACATCCGTTGCTGGTGGCGCCGATTTTGGGTATTGCCAAACCGGTCATACTGTGAAACGATTTTCTCAGGAAAGTTCGCGATAAAACACTCTTTAGAGTTAATCGCCCATCAGAAGAAATGTTTTCAGATGTGTTTCTGCGTGCCATTTGGCACGGGCGCAAGCGCTCACCGGTTTTCAAGACAAAGGAATAAGAACAGCTATGGATATGCAGTGGTTGAACGAAGCTCGATGCCTCACCGAAGACCCAGAGCTTTTCTTCCCTGTGGGCAACACCGGCCCAGCTGTTGACCAGATCGACCAGGCCAAGGCCGTTTGCCGCGAGTGTGGAGTTTCGACTCACTGCCTCGAGTATGCAATCAAAGAAAACCAGGACACCGGCGTTTGGGGTGGACTAAGCGAAGACGAGCGCAAGTCGCTGAAGCGCAAGTATGCACGTGCGCGTCGCGCGAGCTAAAGACTTATAAAGAAAACCCTCGACCAAATGGTCGGGGGTTTCTTTTTGGCTTGACTATGCCAAGGGGATGGCGATTGCAACGCGCGTGCCACCTTCGAGCGGCGATGACCAGTGGATGCTGCCGCGCAACTCACCCTCGATGAGAGTTCGAATAATCTGCGTGCCCAATCCAACGCCAACCTTGCCGCCTTCCAGCCCCTTGCCGTTGTCAGAAACGGTGATGAGCAGTTGCTTCTGCTTGCGCTCTGCATTGACCGCCACGACGCCGCTGCGCTCTGCCAGGCCATGCTCAACCGCGTTGGTGACAATCTCGGTGAGGGCAACCGCCAGAGGCGTGGCCAAGTCGCTCTTGAGCTGACCGAATTTGCCATCGATTAGGGTCTTCACCGATGTTCCGATGCTGGCCGCAACCTCGGTGGCCAACATCAGCACGCGGTCGAACACCTCGTCGAAGTTGACATCTTGGTTTAGCCCCTCAGAAAGCGTGTCGTGCACCAGCGCAATGGCCGACACCCTGCGCATCGCCTGGTTAAGTGATTCGCGAGTTTCGTCGCTCTTGCTGCGTCGCGCCTGAATTCGCAGCAGGCTGGCCACGGTCTGCAGATTGTTTTTGACCCGGTGGTGAATTTCACGGATGGTGGCATCCTTGGTGATCAGTTCGCGCTCTTGCCGACGCAGCTCGGTCACGTCTCGACACAAGACGATGGCTCCGGTGCGGTGACCGCCTTCGCGCAACGGATGGCGCGCACGGTTAGGGTCACGTTTGCCGACTCCATGTCGGTGCGCCAAGGGGCCCGGCCGGTTAGCACCAGTGGCAGTGACTCATCCACGCTCATTCGGGCCTTCAAAACCGGGGTTGCGGCTTCGGCAAGCACCTTGCCCTCGAGCTCGCCCACGATGCCCAGGCGGTTAAAAGCAGACAGGCCGTTCGGGCTAGCAAACGAGACCACGCCCTCTTCATCCAGGCGAAGCAGGCCGTCGTTGGCGCGCGGGGCTCCTCGACGCGGACCGGTGGGGTTAGAAAAATCTGGATAGGTGCCATCGGCCATCATGTCGAGC
>CAIPNT010000113.1 GCA_903866485.1 uncultured Micrococcales bacterium
CCAAGGAATTGGTGCTTGGTTCCGCGACGAGCAAGAGCGAGGGCAACGTTGGCGTTGGCCCCTCCGACCACTGCGTTGAAAGCCCCGGCCTGGTAGCGGTTTTCGATTAGGTCGATTAGGGCTTCGCCGATTACAAGAATCATCAGTAGTTCTCCGGTTCGTTTTCTGGGTACATAACAAGGTTAGCGACTGAGCCGCGGGCGATAAGTTCGGTAGGCAAAACTATTTTTTCGGGCTTCTGGCCGGGCGAAGCTATTTCGGCTAGAAGTTTCTCCACGGCGATTGAACCCAAGTCTTCGACCGGGCGGGCAACCACCGTGATGCCCGGCGCCATCGCCGCTGCCCATTGTGAATCATCGACAGTGATTAGTGAAATATCTTTTCCGATGACTAGCCGACGATTGCCTGCAGTCTTGAGCAAAGCGAGCGCCATGTCGTTGTTTGAGGTGAGAATCACGGATGGGGCCTTGGGTTGGTCAAGCAAATTGGCAACGGCTTGGTCTGAATCTTTTGGATTGTCTTCACAGAACATCCAGCTCTGCTGCCTTGCCTTAATGCCCAGGTCTGCGCAACCGCTTAGAAAGCCATTGATTCGGTCTTCAACAGTTGAAATCAGCAGTGCGGGCCGGTCGGTCGAATGGCCATATTTGCCTTCAGCGGCAATTAGAAAACCAAAGCGGCGGTGACCAAGAGCGTGAGCATGACGCACCGCGGCGTCGGCGCCCGAGAAGTCATCAGTGGTGACGGTGGTTGCATTAACACCCTCGACTCTGCGGTCAATTAGCACCAGTGGTTTGCCGCTGGTCTGGATGGATGCAAGGTGGTCGTGCACCGCAGAGGTGGAAGGCACGACGACAAGTCCGTCTACTTGTTTCTCTAGCAGGGTTTCGATGGCTGCTCTTTCGGCGGAAATATCTTCGTCGGTGTTGGTGATCAGCACCTGGTATCCGTTGGCTTTAGCGGCGTCGACGATGGCCTTGGTGGCGCGGTCGAAAAAGGCGTTGGTGAAGTCGGCAACAATAACGAGACCGATGGTTCGAGTGCGACCCTGACGCATTGCTCGGGCCACTTCGTTGGGACGATAGCCAAGTTCTTCGGCCGCCCGTCGCACCTGCAAGACGGTTGACTCGGCGATGCGACCGTAGCCGCCCATCGCGCGTGAAGCAGTTGCGCGAGAAACACCGGCGCGTTCGGCAACGTCAATGATGGTGGGTGCTGATGACTTCTTGATCGCCATGTGAAGTGCCTTTCGCTTGTTGGACAACAAATTCGTGACAAAACCGTTACCTGCAAAAGTTGTATGTAAAGGCTTTCGGCTGTAAAGATTGTAGCAAGGTTTGTGAGAACGTTCTCGCAAATCTCACAAAAATCACTTACAAGGAGATTCCACATGAAGCGCACCACTAAGGCTCTTGCAGTTGTTTCAGCTGCAGCTCTAGCGCTAACTGGCGTTGCAACTCTTGCAACCCCAGCAAACGCTGCAAAGAAGATCAACATTGCATTCGTTATGGGTGCAGTTAACGACCCATTCTTCAACGCAATGAAGGTCGGCGCCACCGCTGAAGCAAAGGCAGAGGGCGTAAACCTACTTTGGAAGGGCGACGCTCAGTACTCAGCAGCAACCCAGATTCCAGTAGCTCAGACCGTAATCGCTGGTCTATCAAAGGGTGACGGTCTAGTACTTATCCCAACCGACCCAGCTCTTCAGGCGCTAAACGACCAGGCTGCTGCAAAGGGCATCGCAGTTGCAAACGTTGACACCCAGGTTCCAAACCTTTCAAAGGTTGTAATCCAGATCACTGGTGACAACGCTGACGGTGGCGCAAAGGCTGCTGCTGCAATCGCAAAGGCCATCGGCTACAAGGCTGGCTCAACCTACGAAGTAGTAGTAGGTCTAACCTCAGCAACCGCAACCACCAACGTTGCTCGTCTAGAGGGCTTCAAGGCTGCAGTTGCTAAGTCATACCCTGGCATCCAGATCAAGGACGTTGCTTACTCAGCTTCGAACTCACAGACCGCTGACGCTAACGTTGCTGGCTGGTTGTCAAAGTACCCAAACCTAAAGGGTATCTTCGCGATTGACGGCACCAACGCTTCAGGTGCAGCTGCTGCACTTCAGGCTAAGGGCCTAACCGGCAAGATCGCTCTAGTTGGTTACGACGCTTACCCAGCTAACGTTGCTCTAATCAAGTCAGGTGTATTCACCGCTCTTATCGCTCAGGACCCAGCCGCTGAGGCTCGCCTAGCAATCAAGACCCTGGTTGCAAACATCAAGAAGGGCACCAAGCCAGCTAAGAAGAGCGTTGTTATCCCTAACGTTGCTCTAACCTCAGCTACCTCGGCTGCTGACCTAGCAAAGTACACCTACAAGACCAACTAATTTCGGTCTGACAAAACACTGGTTTGAGTCAAATCAAACCGACAAGAAAACAACAAAAAGGTAAAAAATGACCGACAGCAATCAGGCATCTGCATTCAAAGAGCAGACCCCGTTCAGAGCAAAGATTTCAAGTCTTTTCTCCAACCAGAGCGTGGTTCTTGTTATCACTCTTATCGTCCTTGGAGCATTCTTCCAATGGGGATCAGAAGGTACGTTCTTGCACATGGACCTACTCGGAACAATCATGGACCAGTGGGGCTCCTACATCCTGATTGCTGTCGGTCAACTCTTTGTGGTTATCACCGGTGGAATCGACCTTTCGGTCGGTTCCACCGTGAGCCTCAGCTCTGTAGTGGCCGGATGGTTCGTTGTGCAGCAGATGCACAAGGGTCCTGAGGTTACCGGCGGAGCAGCAATTCCATACATCCTGTTGATCGCTCTAATCTGTTTGCTAGTAGGCCTTGTTGTTGGCCTCGTGAACTCGTGGTTGATCAACCAGCTAAAGATTGTTCCGTTCATCGCCACCCTGGCAACAATGGGTGCGTCAAACGGTATCGCCGTCATGATCTCGGTCGGTATGCCACTTCAAGGCCCGAACGACTGGGACCTGGGCAACCCTTGGAAGATTGGTGACTTCACCCTTCCGTTCTCAACCATGGTGCTAGCAGCAACCTTCATCACCGCAGTTGTCGGTCTGTTCTTGCACAAGTCGCGCTTCGGCCTACACACCTATGCACTCGGTTCAAATGCCTTCGCTACCCGTGGTGCCGGTATTAGCGTTCAGAAGCAGGTCGTCAAGGTCTACATGCTTTCTGGCGGTCTGGCCGGTCTAGCCGGCGCCTACTCATACGTTCGTCTAGGCGCGGGTTCAAACACCTCGGGTATGGGCATGGAGCTATATGCAATCGCCGCCGTAGTTATCGGTGGTGCATCTCTTATGGGTGGTGTCGGCCGCATCATCGGCATCTGCCTCGGAACCTTGGTTCTTTTCGTAGTTCAGTCGGGTCTCTTGACCATGACCGTGGTTCAGGTAAGCCCTGACCTAAAGCAGGTAATCGTTGCAATCCTGATCGCATCAGCTGTTGCGGTTCAAACATTGCAGAACAAGAACGGACGCAAATAATGACCGGTGAAGTTGTATACGAAATCAAAAACGCGTCAAAGCGATATGGCTCGGTAATTGCCCTTGATGGTGCAAGCCTAAAGATTCACGCCGGTGAAGTTGTCGGCCTCGTTGGTGACAACGGTGCCGGCAAGTCAACCCTGGTCAAGGTGCTTTCGGGTGCCCACCAGCCAGACGGCGGCCAGATGTTTCTTGATGGCAAAGAAGTTCGCTGGGACTCACCTCGTCAGGCCCTAGAGGCTGGCGTCGAGACTCTCTATCAAGACTCGGGTCTTGCACCACATCTAACCGTTTCGCAGAACGTATTTTTGGGTCGAGAAGTCACCGTCAAGGGCATCCTTGGCTGGATGGGTTTCTTGAATAAGAAGAAGATGGAGCACGACGCACACCGTGATCTAGAGGCTGTCGGCATCGCTGTGCCTGCCTCGAACCGCGCTGTATCTCAGCTATCTGGTGGTCAGCGTCAGGCTGTGGCAATCGGTCGCGCGGTTGCTTGGGCTCAGAAGGTCATCATCCTCGATGAGCCAACCAACCACCTTGGCGCTCGTCAGGCCAACGAGGTGCTAAACATCATCCGCAACGCAAAAGCTAAGGGTCTGGGAGTCATCTTCATCTCACATACCCTTCCGCACGTGCTCGAGGTGACCGACCGCATCGTGGTTCTTCGCCTCGGTCGCATCGTCAAGGATGCCCCAACCTCAGACTTCAACGGTGACACACTGATCGGAACCATTACCGGAACCATCCAGACCATCAAGGTTGAAGGCGACTAATCACCAAATCCCTTTCAATGAAGCGACCCGCAGCCTTTTGTTGCGGGTCGCTTCATTAGGCTTGACCCATGGGAAAAATCACGCAACTTCAGAAGGCAATCGCACTGCCGCTCATCGGTGAGGTTTGGGCTTGGCTCTGTTTCGTCGCAGCTATGTTTTTCGACATCGTTCAGAACCAAATGAACGCTGGCACCGTCATGAATAACGACGTCCAAGAGGTTCGCCTCAGCAGTTACCTTTATCTTTTGGCGATCGCAGGGTTTTCTTTTGCGGCACTCGCCGGTCAGCGCATAGCCGTGAGTGCCCGTGCCGAACTCGGTGAGGGGCACACCCTCGCTCGCGCTGCTCACCGTTTCGGAAACTTTACCGTGGTTCTCGGCCTGGCCTTCGGCGTTATCTATGCGTTCACACAATTCATCCAGGGATTCGGTTTCGGTGTTGGCGGCGATGCACTCATCTTCAAGCTGCTGAATGTATACCTGCCGATTCTGCTTTCGACTGCCATGGTGGTCACAGTGATTTTGCGGGCATTTGTATTCAGCGCAGCGACCGTTGTCGAAGGCAAAAAGATCAAGCAAGGTCTCACTGAAACGCAGAGGGCCCTTGCGCTCGGCTATGCAATGCCAATCTTGAGCACAGCGTTCGCGGTGATTTTGGGGCTAGCAGTTTTTGATGCCACCCACACAACCCTTCAGATATGGGTCTGGGTGTTGATTCAGGTGATTGTGGTTGGCGGCGTGATTCAGGGAACTCGATTTGCCGCAAAGGCCAAGGCGGGCAAACCAAAACCACCTCGAGAGCGCAGGGCTTTGGCAGCCGGAGCTGCGATGCTCAACTATGTTCTCTCAGTCGTGTTTGCTGCACTGGTGTCAATAATGGCTTTTGCCTTTGGTGCTGGCGCGGTAAGTAACCTCGAAATTTATGCCACCTATGACCCAAATGGCAATGTGCTCGTTGCGACGCACTTTCAAGCTGTTTCGTTTGACTGGCTTGTCAACTCACTTTTGCCCGCGCTGGTGTTGCTTGCCGTTGCCGTCGTTGGAGTGTTTTGGACCATGAATGCCCGCAATGTCGAGCCGAATCCCGAGACAAACATCGAAAGAGTCGAGGTAGGCGCTTGAAATATTTCGCCAGCGGATTGTTATTTGACAACGATGGCGTTCTCGTAGATTCGCACTCGGCCTCGCTTGCCGCATGGAGTCTTTGGGCCAGCGAATTCGCGCCAACGGCAAATTGGAACGACCCAGCAAACGCAGGTCAGCGAGCCGAAGATCTGGTTCGTCGATGGATTGCCTCGCCCGAACTATTCGAGCAGGCAAATGATCGAATAAACCAGCTAGAACAAGACACCGCTCACCAAACCGTGGCGCTCGCCGGAGCGGTCGAGCTGTTGAAATCGCTAGCTGATGGACAATGGACTGTCTGCACTTCGGCCAACACCAATCTGGGTCGGGCCCGTCTCGAGGCGGCCGGCCTGCCGGTGCCAAGCCAGCTGGTGACCGCGAATCATGTGCAGCGCGGCAAACCGCACCCAGACCCTTATTTGCTCGGTGCCGAACGCCTGGGGTTTGACCCTGCCGACTGTGTGGTCTTCGAGGATGCCGCCGCCGGTGCCCAGGCCGCGATCGAAGCGGGCGTGGGCCTTGTGGTTGGCGTCTCAGAATTTGCGTTGGCCACGGATGCCGACATCGTGGTTAGAGATCTCACCGGAATAACTTTCGACGGCGAAGTATTGTTGATTCCAGACAAGAACCGCCTTCGGTAGGTCGGGGCGAGGCGGAAAGCTATTCCGACTCGGCGACCGCACCCACCTCTGGTGTCTCAAAACAAAGGAGCTATTCATGGCCGAAGTTACCTATTTCGGTGCCGACTGGTGCGTCGACTGCCGTCGTTCAAAGGCGTTTTTGAACGCCAACAGTGTCGAGTTCGTTGAGAACAATGTAGAAGAAAGCGCCGAACTGGCTGCCAAGGCTGAGGCAATTGCCGGCCGAAAGAACATCCCGGTTATTCAATTTAAGGACGGCGCATTCTTGGTTGAGCCTTCAGACGCAGACCTAAAGGCTGCCCTGACAGAGCGCGGTTTGCTTTAGGGGTTCTTTGTTTGGCCAAAGTTTTGAAATAGCCCTAGCCAAAATAAGAACCTTCAAGTAGGCTATGAAGGTTACGAATTCGTAACAGTAGTCGTTTGCAGCAGATCATTTGAATCATGTGGCCACCAAAGTGCCACCTCTGAGGTCTGCCAGTCTTTTCCTCTAAATGAGATTCCGCCGTATTGCGGATGTACTTCTTGTGTGTGGGTTTAGCGCTGTTCGACTAGCCCATCGGTTCAGAGCAGCTACTCCCTGCCAGAACCAACACAATTGAAGAGGAAACACAACTATGCCTGGATTTGGCAAAACTCCGTCGCGCGCGCCTAAGGGTGCCGGTCGCGGCAACAACTTTAAGCCTAAGGAAGACGGCCGTGGTGGCCGCGCTCCTCACCGCGCCCCAGTAGAAAACGGCCCAAAGCGTGCTCCTCGCGAAAAGGGAGCCTTCTTTGAAGAGCGTCCAAAGCGCACCTATGGTGACGCACCTCGCACCGACTCACGTGGTGGCGACCGCGACTCACGTCCTTCATACGGCAACCGCGATGCCCGCCCGGCATATGGCGACCGCCCAACCTACGGCAACCGCGATGGTGGCGCACCTCGTGGCGACCGCCCTTCATACGGCGAACGCGACTCACGCCCTTCATACGGTGACCGCAACGGCCGTCCGGCTGCAGGCCGAACCTCACCTCGCGAGATGAATGGTGGCCGCCCAGACAACGGTCGCGACTGGACTCCTCGCAACGGCGAAGGCACCGGCGCACCGGCTCGCAAGCCTCGCTATAACTCGGATGACCGCGCAGCTCGCGATTCACGCCCTTCATACGGTGACCGTGACTCACGCCCGTCTTACGGCGACCGCCCAACCTATGGCAACCGTGACGATCGAGCACCACGCCGCGACTTCGGTGACCGCCCAACCTATGGCCGCGACGGCGCAGCCGGGCGCAGCGAACGCCCTTCATACGGCGACCGTCCACAGCGCGACGCCGCACCTCGCGGCGGCATGTCGAACCGCCCATGGGAAGACCGCGGCGAAGCTCGTCGCGACTTTGCAGCCCGCGATGACCGTGGACCAAAGCGCAACTTCGGCGATCGAGACTCACGTCCGGCTCGTTCGGGTTCATGGTCTGAAGACCGCAACCCAAACCGCCCAGACCGCGCAGCCCGCGATGACTCACGCGAGTCAACCTTCCGTGGTGCACGCGACTCGAACCCAAACAAGAAGGCATTCTTCGAGGATGTTGTTCTTGAGCGTCTAGACGCAGTTGTTGCTTCTGAAGCAATCACTACGGAGAGCTTCGAGGGCATGGGTCTTCACCCTAAGGTTCTTCTTGCTCTAACCGGTATGGGTGCAGAGACTCCTTTCCCTATCCAAGCTTCGACCATCCCTGCAGCTATGGCTGGCCGCGATGTTCTTGGCCGCGGCAAGACCGGTTCAGGTAAGACCATCGCTTTCACAGTGCCACTAGTTCAGAAGCTAATCGCCGCTGGTTCAGTGCCACGCAAGCCTGGCAAGCCACGTGCGCTGATTCTTGCTCCAACCCGTGAGCTAGCCGACCAGATCGACCGCACTGTAAACGGCATTGCCAAGGCAGTCGGCTTCTACACCGCATGTATTTATGGTGGTGTTCCTCAGCGCAAGCAAGAGAACGCAATGAGCCGCGGCGTTGACATCGTAGTTGCAACCCCTGGTCGCCTAGAAGACCTAATGGCTCAGCGCATCATCGACCTGTCTGAAGTTGAGACCATGGTTGTTGACGAGGCCGACCACATGTGTGACCTTGGCTTCATCGAAGGCGTTCGCCGCATCATGCGTGCCGCCGGCGATAGCCAGAAGCTTCTCTTCTCGGCAACTCTTGACCGCGAGGTCGACGCGTTGGTTAAGGAATTCCTTCCTGACCCTTACGTCTATGAGGTGCCAAACGAAGAGAACGACACCGCAAACATCGTGCACCGCGTTCTAACCGTTGACCCAGAAGACCGCTCAGCTGTTCTTCTTCGTCTGGTTCAAGGCGAGGGCAAGTCAATCATCTTCACCCGCACCAAGATGACCGCTGAGCGTTTGAGCGAGAGCCTGACTCAGGCTGGCGTTCCTGCAGCTCGTCTTCACGGTGACCTAAACCAGAACCAGCGCAACCGCAACCTTGAGCGTTTCGTCAAGGGTGCCTGCCGAGTTTTGGTGGCAACCGACGTTGCGGCTCGTGGAATCCACGTAGACGACGTTGCTCTAGTTGTTCAGGTTGACCCACCTGAGGAATACAAGACTTACCTGCACCGTTCAGGCCGAACTGGTCGTGCCGGCAAGGAGGGTACCGTGATCACTTTGATCCCGCGCAGCCGTCGTCGCCGTCTCGAAGACCTGCTTCGTCGTGCCGAGCGCGATGGCATCTTCTCGGAGGTTCGTCCTTCTAGCGAGTTGCTTGAGCAGCTAGCCGGCCCAATTGCTCCGGCTCCAGCCCCAGAGATTCTAGACTTCGGCGACAGCCGTGGCGGTTCTGGTGGCGGTCGCGGCTTCGACCGTGATGGTCGTGGCGGCGGTGGCCGTGGCAACGGCGGCGGTCGTGGCAACTACGGCGGCTCTGGCAAGGGTCGTTGGTCAGACAAGCCAAAGGGCGAAGGTCGTCCACGCGCCAAGAAGTTCGACTAATAAGTTCACAGAGAACCCCATCGGTATTGCGCCGGTGGGGTTTTCTTTATAAACTTATAGCAGCCAAAGACCGTCGGTTTTGCCCGTTCGAAAAAACGAGCAACGAAGGAACACGAGAGTGTCATCCAACGCAGGTGTGTGTAACAGTTTGTATTCTTCGAATTTTGATTCGTGAATTTTTCTGCTCCGTGCGTCTGCGCCGGAGCATTTTTTATTTCCCGGGGCTACCGACATAAGAAATCAAGGAGCGCCATGGCGAACAAGGTCGAGAAGGTAGCTGAGCTAACTGGTCTATTCCAGAACTCAAACGCCGTCTTTCTAACCGAGTACCGCGGACTCACTGTGGCACAGCTTAAAGAGCTGCGCACTTCAATCAGTGCCGACGCAACCTACGCCGTAGCAAAGAACACTCTTATTGAGATCGCTGCGAAGAACGCTGGAGTAACCGCATTTGACGGCCAGTTGTTCGGACCAACCGCTCTCGCTTTTGCAACCGGAGACGCAGTCTCAGTTGCCAAGGCTCTGCGTGACTTTGCCAAGGCAAATCCTCTACTTGTTGTTAAGACCGGTGTCCTAGATGGCGTCGCTCTTTCAGCTGCAGAGGTACAGAAGCTTGCAGATCTCGAATCCCGCGAAGTTCTATTGGCCAAGGCCGCTGGAATGTTCAAGGCAACGATGTTCAAGGCAGCTTACACATTCCAGGCCCCACTTGCTCAGGCAGCTCGCGCTGTCGACGCGCTACGCGCAAAGCAAGCAGCCTAAGAATCCCCAGCTTCACAAAACTAGTTACAAATCTTTCCAATAAATAGGAGAAACAAATGGCAAAGTTGTCAACCGAACAGCTAATCGACGCGTTCAAGGAACTATCACTAATCGAGCTTTCAGAGTTCGTTAAGGCTTTCGAAGAGGCTTTTGACGTAACCGCTGCTGCTCCAGTTGCAGTTGCTGCTGCAGCTGCACCTGCTGCCGCTGCTGCTGAAGAGAAGGACTCATTCGACGTCGTTCTTGAGTCAGCTGGCGACCAGAAGATTGCAGTTATCAAGGAAGTTCGCGCACTGACCAACCTAGGTCTAGGCGAGGCTAAGGCTCTTGTTGACGGTGCACCTGCAACCGTTCTAGAGGGCGCAAACAAGGACGCTGCTGAGAAGGCAAAGGCTGCTCTAGAGGGCGCTGGCGCAAAGGTAGTTCTAAAGTAATTTCGCTTTATAGCAAAGCTAAAAACCCCGTTCGACTTCGGTCGGACGGGGTTTTTGTTTAACCTGATCGTTTGCATCATTATTAGGCAAATCGCACTCTGAAAAAGTGTGGAAATCCCCATATTTCGATTGCGCCATTTGACGCACCGGATAAACTTGAAGGTTGTTCGGCTGTGCCTTGGCATACCCGAAAAATATTCGATTTAGGCGACATAAGGAGGTCAGATGAAGCGACTACTTCGCTTTATTTCACCTACTTTCGCGCACCTAACTTCGCCAAAGAGAGCGGCCGTGCTTGGTGCTCTAGTCGCTATGTTGGCGATCGTAGTCTCCCTCACGGTTGCAACCCCGGCAAATGCCTACACTCAGGGAACCGTATCCTCAACTGCCGCCAACCTTGGTGGAGGCGGTGGAGCGCTGCAAGGTGGTTTTTATAACTGCACCGGCACGGATGCAATTCGAGGCTTCCGCGTCAACTCCACCACGGGTGACCCTTATTACGTCACCCAACTCGTTATGGAATGTGGAACGCCAAATCCAGATCTAAACGGTTTTTCAGGATCTGGAACCAACATAACGGCCTTCGGCTCCGACCCTGGTGCCAGTTATGAAACAGCTTGCCCAAGCGGCGCCTTTGCATACGGAATCACTATAAAGAACAACCACGGAACCGGCACTTATGTCGACGACCTCGCGCCACTTTGTAAAAATATCGTTGACAACACTGCTGCGACCACGCCGGCAACCAAGCCGACCACCCAGACTCCCAACCAGTCGGCGACCTGCCCAGCAAACACCTGGCTGGTCGGTATTCAACTTCAAACTGGTTCTGCGATTGACCGGATCGCAAACATAAACTGTGCGAGCTACACCTATGTGCAGAACTCGCCAACAAACCTGACCGTGACACACACGAACGGAAACACCGTCACAGTGTCATTCACTGACAACAGTTGGGTTGACGCCAAATATCGAGTTGAGATTTGGGACTCTACGGGAACCACCCAGATCACTTACCAGGACATCAGTGGCGTTTCTGGAAATGGAAGCACGGGTTCGGCGACGTTCGCAACTACGACTTATCCCTCGATGCGATGCGGGCTAACTTTCTTGGCAAAGGTAACCGCACTCAACAACTCTAGCGACTCTACTGTCTTGAATAGTGCCACGGTAACCGCCACTTCCACCGCCTATTCCACCTGTACAACGTCATCTATCTCGGTCAGTTCATCGGCCACATCGAACCTATGGTGGGATTCAACCACGAACTCATATAAGGCGATCGCTGCGGGTAACCCCGGTGTATTGAACATTTCGGATCTGCAAACTCGACTTCAGACCGGCACCACCGGAACCAACACCACAATTTCATCTGGTGGAGCTCTAACATTTTCTTCGGCTTTGACCACCGTAGGTGCGGCTTGTGGAACTCTAACCATAGGCTCACCAGACAGCTCGGTAACCCTAAACTCGCCAATTGACCTTTCGAGCTGCACCTCGGGCACGCCTTTATACGTGAAGGCCGCGTCTGACATAATCGCCAGCAGCGGCGCCTCAATGACCACCAACGCCGGTGCGGTCAACCTATTCTCAGACACCGATGGAACTTCCGGTGGTGGCATCCAGCTTGGTACTTCGGCGACTAACAGTCCAAACATCACCACCAACGGCGGTGCCGTAACCCTGGCCGGTGGAAACAGCTCTGGAACCGGCAATGCTCGTGGTTCAGCGACAGCGACTGTCGCGGGCAACGCGGGTGTCTTCTTCTATTCGGACATCGTGACTTCCGGTGGTGCCGTGGTCATACGTGGCCAGGCTGGAACCGCAACAATCGACTCTGCTGCCGTATACATGGCGACCGGCGCATCAATCGACACTAGGGGAACCAGTTCGAGCGGAAACGTTGACATCACCGGTGTCGTCGGCTCTGACCAAACCCAGACCACAGCTGCCGTTCGAGGTGTTCGCATTGGCAACGGCGCTTCGACCAACCAAGCTTCGATTACGGTTGGGCACACTGCCTATATCAACATCTCGGCCGATTCGTCGGCCGGCGGTGCCTCGATGCAAGACGGCGTGCTGATGGAAGGCGCTAACCTTTCGAGCGTCAACGGAAACATAACCGTCACGGCGAATATGGCCTCGGGGGATGCCGTGCCGATTTCCATTTCCACCGCCACCTCAAACATTGGCGCCTCGGGCACCGGTGTGGTTTACATCAAAGAAAACTCCGCGAACGCTTCGACCACCCCGTCAAACCTAAACAACCTGGTGCTAAATACAGCTGGTGACGCCTACATCACGGCAAACCGACTAGCAGTTGGCTCGGGTTCGACCTTTACAACCGGCGGAACCCTGCATGTTGAGCCGGCGGCATCCGCCTTCCCGGTTACCATGAACTTCCCTGGCTCTGGCTCTGTGGGGTCAACGACCGCCGCCTTGGTAATCGGAAAGTCACTTACCAGCGGGCCGGTTTCGCTCGGCGGTACCTCGGTTAACATTCTCGGCCCGATAACCGTAACTGGGTCTTCAGCTACCGTCGCGGCGCCTGCAACTACCACGGGTGCATTGACGGTGTCGGGTGGCTCGGTCACTGTAAACAGCAGCTCGGCTCTGACATCCACTGGAGCCATGGCGCTCACAGCCAGTTCAGGTGATCTGTCTGTCAGTTCGAATATGTTCGTTAGCGGCTCTGGAAATGCATTGACGCTTAAAGCCACG
>CAIPNT010000114.1 GCA_903866485.1 uncultured Micrococcales bacterium
GGCAACCTCGGCCAAGACCTCGGTCACATAGGCGGGCTTAACTCCCACCAAAACAACGTCTGCGCCGGCGACCGCCATCGAGTTAGCATCATTGCCGTTTTCGAGCGCGTAGGCGTGAACACCAAGCTCGTCGATTTGCTTTGATGCGCTTGCCGCGCTCTTGGTGCTGACCGAAATGTTCTCTGGGCTGAAGCCAGATTTGAGCAGACCGGCAAGGATGGCGCCGCCCATTGAACCCGAGCCGAGAATTGCGATGCGATTGATATTCACCACATCAGTTTAGGCGAGGCCGATTGTCGGTGGCGGTTGATAGTTTTGAGTCATGGCTAACCCGAAAATCAACTTTGTCTGCACCGAGTGTGGTTGGTCGACTCCAAAATGGGTCGGTCGCTGCGGTGAGTGTCAGGCGTGGGATTCAATGCAAGAGGGTGCAGCCGGAGGTGGACGTGGCCTAGGTGTTGCCAAGCAGGTGCGTGCCTTAAAGCTGGTTGAATCTTCGGCGGCAAAACCAATCACCGATGTTTCTACCGAACGAGTTTCGGCGTGGTCTACACAGGTCGGCGAATTCGACAGGGTCTTGGGTGGCGGCTTGGTGCCTGGCGCCGTTGTGCTGCTGTCTGGTGAGCCGGGCGTCGGCAAATCTACCCTGCTGCTCGAGGTTGCCGCCAACACCGCAAAGTCTGGCAAGCGCGTGCTCTATGTGACCGGCGAAGAGTCGGTTGGACAGGTGCGTCTGCGTGCCGAGCGCACCGGGGCCCTAACCGACAATCTTTACCTCGCAGCCGAAACCGATCTATCCACGGTTTTAGGTCAAATTGATGCCGTTGCGCCTGAGCTTTTGGTGGTCGACTCAGTGCAGACCATTGCCGCGGCAGAAATCGACGGTGCAGCCGGCATGCCGTCTCAAATTCGCGAGGTTGCCGCCAATCTAATCAGGGTTGCCAAAGAGCGCGCGCTGCCGGTGATTTTGGTTGGCCACGTAACCAAAGATGGTTCAATCGCCGGCCCCCGTGCCCTCGAGCACCTGGTTGATGTGGTTTGCCACTTTGAAGGCGATCGCCAAACTTCACTCAGATTTGTCAGGTCTCTCAAGAATCGCTTTGGCCCGACCGACGAGGTGGGCTGCTTTGAGATGACCGGCGAGGGCATCAACCAGGTTAGCGACCCGAGCGCAATGTTCTTATCACGCGGTGACGCACCGGTCTCTGGCACTTGCGTAACGGTAACGGTCGAAGGCAAGCGCCCCCTGATTGCCGAGGTTCAGGCACTTGTGGTCAAGTCTTCGACACCTCAACCACGGCGAGTCACCAACGGGGTCGACTCGGCTCGAGTTGCAATGCTCTTGGCAGTGCTCGAACGTCGGGCCGGCCTGAGGCTAAGCGATTCAGATGTCTATGTTTCAACGGTGGGCGGAGTGCGACTGACCGAACCAGCCGCCGACCTTGCCATCGCCTTGGCGATTGCTTCGGCCATGCAAGACAAACCGATAGCGCACAACCTCGTGGCCTTCGGAGAAATCAGTTTGGCCGGCGAGATTCGAAAAGTCTCTAACGGCAAGATTCGCTCAAACGAGGCGAGCCGCCTTGGCTTCATCCGCTCAGTTGATGCTGAGGTTGGCGATTTGCGTGCAGCCCTAAGCCTCGGCCTCAACTGGTAGGCGGCAGCCGAATAACCGACCGCCGCCCCAGTTTTTCGGGGTGAGTTTGCTGCTTTTTTACTGCGCCAAACAGGCACACCCTCAGAGAATCACTTGTTTTGCCGTCAAACAAGCAATTGAACGGACAGTGACCGTTTTTGTTCGGTCACAAAAAGAACAAAACCGTTCATGATTAGCCAGATTCGTTTGTCCGAGGGTGCGGCTACATTTCTAATGAATGTGGGGATGTTTTGTCCCCACTCGCAGAGAGGGGTGTGAGCTATTTCGGGGGTTCTTGAATGGACGATTCACGCTGGGTCGACGGCCAACGCGCCAAAGACCTGATCATCTCGCTTGGCCGAGCAAAAACCGCAAGCGACCTTTGTCGAAACCTGGTGCATGTTGTTTTGCGAGAATTTGTTGCGGTGGCCAGCTTCATTTGCGTTCTCGAAAACGACTCGACCTTGGTTAGAATCGGGCAATACGGATATGCCAAAACCGAGCAGATGCCTGCCCCTGAATCTTTTTGGCAAGCAGGCGCAATCACCGAAGCCATCCAGACAAACTCAAGAGTCACGGTAGAGAGCCGTGAACAATATGCCCTGCGGTTTCCCGGCTCGAGTCTTCAGCCCGCAGTAGGAGATGCCTTCGTGGCGATTCCGTTCAACCACCAAGGCGAATCAATCGGGGCTCTCGGCATCGCATTCGCCGGCTCATCCAACTCACTGGTTGCACTCGAAGGCGAATGGGCGCTCATGCAAGTTGCCGCAGAGTTGGTTGCCCGACTTTCGCCTCCCCAACTACAACGCTTTGAGCCTCAGAGAGGTCACGCATATGCCGAAGAAAGTGATCTCTCGGCACTCACCGAAAGACACCTTCAGATTCTGAGGCTGATGGCCGAGGGCAAGACCAACGCGCAAATTGGGCGAATGCTGAGCCTAAGCGAATCTTCGATTAAGCAAGAATCTGTGCGGATTTTTCGCAGCCTAGCCGTTGGTTCGAGGCAAGGCGCGGTTGCCAACGCAAGACAACTCGGGCTGATCTGAGCCCACTAGAGAAGTCAGCGACCCAAATGCTACTTCAGAATGAACTGAACGTCGTTGGAAGATTTCACACCATTGATGGTTGCCGCCAGATGATAGCTGGCACCGCCACCGGCAACCGACTTTTCGGTCGTGGCACTGCATCCGGTCGAACTCGAATAAACGCGCTGCCAAATCGAAGCTGGGCTGGTCATTGGCTGACCGGCTGAGAGCGTGATTATCGAGTCGGTGTCAGAAGCTGCGCGAGGTTTTCCGCCGACCAGACAGTCCTTTGAATCCCAGATGACCTCTTTGCCGCTGGTGATTGTGAAGAACTGCACTTTGCTGCCGACGTCAAAAGTGCAGTCTTGAGTGCCCACGTTGGTGATGGTGAAGCTAAGCGACGGGTCTTGCTTGGCAGAAAAGACTGATGCCTCGGTCGAGCCGAGCGAGACCTTGGCCTGCACCGTCACGGCTGCCGGCGCGCAGGCCGAAATTACTCCCGGGGAGGCGTTTGCAGTTGCTGCCGAAGTTGAGGTTGGCTTGGCCGCCGGATGCACGACCCCCGAGATGAAGCCAGCAATGCCGGCGACGAGGTTCCAGATAATCACGATTAGAACCACCAACACGGCTAGAGCCAAAATCTGGCGGCGTCGATAGGTTGCCTTGGTTGGTCGCTTGTTCATTCCTGGCGTGCTCATGAACCTAGGTTAACCAGCGGATGGCTCAGAGTGTGCGAAGCATCCTCGTGTTGCCCAAAGTGTTCTGCTTGACTCGGGCCAAATCTAAAAACTCGGCAACGCCATCGTCGTGTGATCGAACCATTTCGGCATAAGTTTCTTGGTCCACGGGCACATCCGAGATTTCAACGAAGCCGAAACGACCAAAAAATTCAACCTCAAAGGTCAGACAGAATACGCGCTTGATGCCCAGACGCTGCGCCTGTTCGAGCAAAGCCACAACCAAGGCCTTGCCCACACCGTGACCGCGCATGTGATCGGCGACAACCACAGAGCGCACCTCAGCCAGGTCTTCCCACATAACGTGCAGTGCGCCGGCTGCGACCACAAAGTCATTCTGGTCAACTGCCACAAGAAACTCGGGTACGTGCTCATAGAGGTCTACCAGCTCGCGCCCAAGCAAAACTCGTGAGCCTTCGATGCTTTGGCGGATGGCCTGAATCTGCCTTACGTCGCCGGTGGTAGCCGCGCGCACGCGAATCGAACTGTGAGTCATGGTTCAAGAATAGTTGCCATTTAAAGCAAAGTCGCCCCCGCCAAAAGGCGGAGGCGACTGAGCGTGATGTTTAGATTGAAACCGGTTCTGCCGGAGCCACTGGTGGTGCCGGAGGGTTGTTGTCGTGAGCGGCGTTCTCGAACACAAACTCACCGTTGACGAAGTCAACCTTGACGTGGTGGGCATTTAACAGGTGACCGTGCAAAATCTGCTCGCTCAGCTTGTCTTCAACCTCACGCTGAACGGCTCGACGCAATGGTCGCGCACCCAGGGTTGGGTCGAAGCCAATCTCGATCAGGCGATCTTTGGCGGCCTGAGAAACCTCGATGGTCATGTCGCGGTCTTCCAAACGGACACCGAGTCGCTTGATGAATAGGTCGACGATCTGCACCAACTCTGGCTTGGTTAGCTGAGGGAACACAATTGTCTCGTCAACTCGGTTTAAGAACTCAGGGCGGAAGCTCTTCTTCAATTCTTCGTTGACCTTGCCCTTCATGCGCTCGTACTCGTTGGCAGAATCGCCCTCGAGGGCAAAGCCCATGGTGCCGCGCGAAATGTCACGCGTTCCGAGGTTGGTGGTCATGATGATGATGGTGTTCTTGAAGTCGACAACGCGACCCTGACCATCGGTCAAGCGACCCTCTTCAAGAATCTGAAGCAGCGAGTTGAAGATGTCTGGGTGAGCCTTCTCGATCTCGTCAAACAAGACAACACTGAATGGCTTGCGGCGAACCTTCTCGGTTAGCTGGCCGCCCTCTTCGAAGCCGACGAAGCCCGGAGGCGCACCAAACAGGCGGCTGACGGTGTGCTTCTCGCCATACTCTGACATGTCGAGTGAGATAAGTGCGTTCTCATCGTCGAATAAGAACTCGGCTAGCGCCTTGGCAAGCTCGGTCTTTCCGACACCGGTTGGGCCGGCGAAGATGAACGAACCAGAAGGACGGTTTGGGTCCTTTAGGCCGGCACGCTGACGACGAATCGACTTTGAGATTGCCGCGATGGCGTCCTCCTGGCCGATAACGCGCTTGTGTAGCTCGTCTTCCATGAAGATGAGCTTTGCGCTCTCCTCCTCGGTCAACTTGAACACTGGGATGCCGGTTGCCTGAGCCAAAACCTCGGCAATCAAGCCCTCGTCGACGATGCCCTGAGCGGCTACGTTGCCGAGGCGAAACTGCTTCTCGCGCTTCACGCGCTCGATGTTCAACTTCTTCTCTTCGTCACGCTTTGAAGCGGCTAGTTCGAAGTCTTGGTCTTCGATAGCCTTCTCTTTAGCGACCTTGATCGCCACAATCTGCTCTTCGATTTCACGCAACTCTGGCGGAGAAGACAGAATCGACAGGCGCAAACGAGCACCGGCCTCATCGATCAGGTCGATGGCCTTGTCTGGCAAGAAGCGGTCGGTGATGTAGCGGTCAGATAGCTGAGCGGCGGCAACGAGTGCGCCATCCGTGATTGAAACCTTGTGGTGCACCTCGTAGCGGTCGCGAAGACCCTTCAGGATGTTGATGGCCATTGGCAAGCTTGGCTCATTGACCATTACCTGCTGAAAACGGCGGGTTAGCGCAGCATCTTTTTCGAAGTGCTTGCGGTATTCGTCGAGTGTGGTGGCGCCGATGGTCTGCAACTCGCCTCGGGCAAGCAACGGCTTGAGGATCGAAGCGGCATCGATCGCGCCCTCGGCGGCTCCTGCCCCAACCAGGGTGTGAATCTCGTCAATGAAAGTGATGATGTCACCGCGGGTGCGAATCTCTTTGGTGACCTTCTTCAGGCGCTCTTCGAAGTCACCGCGATAGCGTGAACCGGCGATAAGTGAGCCCATGTCTAGGGTGTAAAGCTGTTTGCCCTTGAGGGTTTCTGGCACGTTGCCGTTGACGATAGCCTGAGCCAGCCCCTCGACAACCGCGGTCTTTCCAACGCCAGGCTCACCAATCAAAATTGGGTTGTTTTTGCTGCGGCGGCTAAGAATTTGCATCACGCGCTCGATTTCACGCTCGCGACCAATAACCGGGTCAAGCTTGCCATCTGCGGCAGCCTGAGTGAGGTTGCGACCAAACTGGTCAAGAATCTGTGAACCCTTTTGCTTCTCGGTGTTGTCGCCACCGACGGCGACGGTCTCTTTGCCCTGAAAACCAGAAAGCAACTGGATGACCTGCTGGCGAACGCGGTTGGTGTCTGCGCCAAGCTTGGTTAGCACCTGCGCGGCAACACCCTCACCCTCACGGATTAGCCCCAAGAGCAAGTGTTCGGTGCCGATGTATGAGTGACCCAACTGCAGGGCCTCGCGAAGCGAAAGCTCGAGCACCTTCTTGGCGCGCGGAGTGAATGGAATGTGACCTGCCGGAGCCTGCTGACCCTGACCGATGATCTCTTGCACCTGCTGGCGCACCGAGTCGAGGTTGATGCCGAGCGACTCGAGGGCCTTGGCGGCAACGCCTTCACCCTCGTGAATCAGACCCAACAGGATGTGTTCGGTGCCGATGTAGTTGTGGTTGAGCAGTTTGGCTTCTTCTTGAGCCAGCACAACAACTCGACGGGCCTTGTCGGTGAATTTCTCGAACATTTTGTCTCCATTCGAAGCCTTTGGTTTCAGGCTTCTAATGAAGATGTTAGGTCTTATTTCTTGTCGTTTGTTGGCTGTTCGCTGTGGGCTTGAGCAGAGCGCATCTCGGCTTCGATCTCGGCATAGACCTTGCGCTCGGTGCGGTCGGCTCGCAGAATCGAGCGAATCATCACCCAAAACAAGACGCCGACCAAAACCGGTGGCACTAGCGAGGTTGCGGCATCCCAGAAATCTGACCAATTCATGCGTTGAGCCTAACTCTTGAGTCTGAGAAAACGGTGGGTTATTTGACCAGGGGAAACATGATGGTTTCGCGAATGCCCAGGCCGGTGAGGCTCATCAGAAGACGATCGATGCCCATGCCCATGCCGCCCGAAGGAGGCATGCCGAATTCGAGGGCCTTCAAGAAGTCTTCATCCAGCTTCATTGCCTCAGGGTCGCCAGCCGCGGCCAGGGTGACCTGCTCGACAAAACGCTCGCGCTGAACCACTGGGTCAACCAACTCTGAATATCCGGTTGCCTGCTCGTATCCACGGATGTAAAGATCCCACTTTTCGACAACGCCAGACTTGCTGCGGTGGTCGCGGGTTAGCGGTGAGGTGTCAACCGGGAAGTCGATTACGAAGGTTGGGTTGACCAGGTCGCCCTTAACAAAGTGCTCCCACAGCTCTTCGACATACTTGCCGGCGAGCGGGTGCTCAATCTCGATGCCAACCGAAGCGGCCAGCTTCTTGAGCTCGACCATCGGGGTCTCTGGAGTTATGGTGACTCCGGCTGCCTCTGACAGCGACTCATACATCGAAATTCGTGGCCAGTTGCCGCCGAGGTCGTTAATCGAACCATCTTCGAGAACCACCTGGTGGGTGCCGAAGACATCCATGGCCGCATTTTGAATCAGCTTTTGAGTGAGGTCGGCGATTGAGTTGTAGTCGCCGTATGCCTGGTAGGCCTCGAGCATTGCGAACTCTGGCGAGTGGGTGCGGTCGGCGCCTTCGTTTCGAAAGTTGCGGTTGATCTCGAACACGCGGTCGATGCCGCCGACAACGGCGCGCTTCAAGAACAGCTCGGGAGCAATGCGCAAGAACAACTCGGTGTCGAATGCGTTTGAGTGGGTCTTGAACGGGCGAGCCGAGGCACCGCCGTGGATGGTCTGAAGCATCGGGGTCTCAACCTCGAGGTAGGCCTCTTGCTCGAAAGTGCGGCGAAGCGACTGCATGACCTTTGATCGAATCTGCACGACCTCGCGGGCGCGGTCTCGCACGATTAGGTCGATATAGCGGTGACGAACTCGAAACTCTTCGCCGAGTTCATTGTGCAGGTTTGGCAGCGGACGGATGGTCTTGGCGGCCATTAACCACTCGTTTGCCAAAACCGAAAGCTCGCCGCGCTTCGAGGTGATTACCTCGCCCGAAACGAATACGTGGTCACCGAGGTCAACCAGGTCTTTCCACTCTTGCAGGCTGTATTCGCCGACCTTGTCTAGCGAAAGCATGGCCTGGATGCGCTGACCCGAGCCGGCCTGAAGGGTCGCAAAGCAAAGCTTTCCGGTGTTGCGCAAGAACACGATGCGGCCGGCGATTCCAACCACCTTGCCGGTGGCGACATCGGCCTCTAGGTCTGGGTTTTCGGCGCGCACGGCATCGATGGTGGTGGTGACAGGAACACTTACCGGATAAGCCGAACCCGACTGATTTAGGCGCTCGCGCTTGGCCAGACGAACAGCTATCTGCTCAGGCAAATCTTCGTCAAAGGCTTCTTCTACTGGGTTTAGGTCTTCGCTCATGCGAATTGCTCCTGAAAATCGATGGTGATGTTGTCGATAAGTCTTGTGCTGCCGACAGCCGCAGCAATCAGCATTAGGGCCCGGCCGACAAAAGCGTCATCGATTGGTTCGAAGGTGCTTGGGTCAACCACGGCTAGATAATCAAGTTTAGCCTCAGGCACGCTTTCGATGCGGGCCAGTGCGGCTTTGATGGCCACGGATGGCCTTGCAGCGAGCGTCTCGGCAGCGGCCTTGCCAACGTTTATGGCCTTAGACAGCTGCACGGCAACGGTGAGGGCAGCCTCGTCGAGATAGCGATTGCGACTCGACATGGCAAGGCCACTTGCCTCGCGAACTATTGGCGCCTCGATGATGTGCAGGTCAGGAAATTCTGTCGCCGCCATGCGCTTGATTAAAAACACCTGCTGCGCATCCTTGGCGCCAAAAACAGCAAAGTCTGGTTGCACCAATTCGAAAAGGCGGGCCACCACGGCCAGCATGCCGTCAAAGTGGCCAGGTCGCGCGGCACCCTCAAAAGTTTTTCCGACCTCACCCGATTGCAAAGCCGGGTTTCGCGCCGCCTGTTGGTTGGCCATATCGATGCCAGCCGGATAAACCACATCAACCGTTGGAGCAAACAACAGGTCGGCTCCGGCCTCCTTTAGCAGTTCGGCGTCGGCCTCTAAGGTGCGCGGATATTTGTCGAAGTCTTCGCCGGCACCAAACTGCAGCGGATTCACAAAAATTGAAACCACAACCAAGTCGGCATATTCTTGCGCCTTGCGAACCAACGACAGGTGGCCAGCGTGAAGTGCGCCCATGGTCGGCACGAATGCCACCTTTAGTGCTGCGCAGCCGGGCAGGTCTCGCTCTTCGTCAATGGCCGCCGATAGCTCTTGGGCGGTAACTGCAATCTTCATCAACCGAGCAACTCATCCGGGTCTAGCGGCTGATGCCCTTTGGCCAGTGCCTGTTCAACCGCACTGCGGATGGTTGGAGCGATGACGCCGCGGGCGTCGTCGATGCCAATTTCTTCGAGCAAACCGATGGCCTGATTGACCACCATCGCCGAAAATTCGTTGGCAACAGAGACGGCCTCAAAGTATTTTTGGCGGTCTGCCTCGGCAATGACGATTGGCTCGGCACCCATCTCGATCACCAGGGCTTGAGCAATTGGCAGAGCGACATTTGGTGCGGCCACGGCAAAATAGCTTTCGCGAATCTTGGCGAGGTCGATGCTCGTGCCCGTAAAAGTCATAGCCGGATGAATAGCCAGCGGAATAACGCCCTGAGCTGTTGCCGGGCCCAGGATGTTGTAACCGTGCTCGCCAGCTGTGTGCACCACGAGTTGGCCGGCACGCCAGACGCTATTTTGCGCTAGGCCATTGATGGTCGGCGCCAACTGGTCGGCCGGAATCGCAAACAGCACCAAGTCGGCATCTTCAATAATCTGTAGCACGCTCTTTATCGGCACACCCGGCAGCATGATTGCCGCTCGCTCTAGGTTGCGCTCGTCGGTGCTGGCGATGCCAACCACAATGTGGCCGGCCGATGCCAGCGCCTGACCAAGAACTGCACCAACCGGCCCAGCCCCGATGATGCCGACCGTCAGTCGCCCGGCGTTCACGCGGCACTCGGTTCGGTTGGTCCGCCGCCGGCCAACTTGGCAGCATCGGCCTTTTGGGCTTCCGAGTCATTCGGGATTCGGCAGATTCGCTCGACCAGCAGGCCAACGATAATCATTAGCGCGGCGGCAACTAGGCCGGCCAGATTCTGCCAAATCGCAGAGCTGGTGACTGGTGATGAAAGTTGCAACCAAATGACCCCGATGTGCCAGCCGGCAAAAAGTGCGCCAGAAATTGCGGTTGCCTTGGCCAGCGCCAATAGCCGCACCGCATAGAACGGGTTTAGTCGCTTCGGTCTCGCGGCTGACGCATCCTTGATTTTTTGAGCCAGGGCACGACGATAACGCCACATCGGCAGCGCAAAGACTGCCAGGATGACCGCGATTGCGGCCAGGGTCACGATTAGGTTCCATGGTGTGACCGGAATCTGAGCGCCAATGGCAACGCGATATTTAGCTAACAAAAATGCGGCGGTTACTGCCGAGACAGCCCAACCGACCAGTGTCAAGACGCGAGTTGGCTTCATTTGGCCAGCCAAACCTGATCTTTGAGCTCGTCGGCCAACGCGGCCACGCTGCCATATCCGGGCAACACCGCTTGCGGGTCAAGCATCGACCACGGCACCAATACGAACGCACGCTCAAATGCGCGCGGGTGCGGGACGGTTAGCTCTTTGCCCGACTTGATTGTGTCGCCATAGGTGATGATGTCAATGTCGAGGGTGCGTGAGCCCCAGCGCTCGAGTCGAATTCGCCCGTGTTCGGTTTCGATGCGCCTGATTTCAGTGAGCAACTCTTTTGGTTTGAGCGTGGTTTCAATTTGCACCACGCCGTTTAGATAGGCCGGCTTGGTCTCGTCCACACCATCTGGAGTGACGGCTGCCGACTCGACCAAGGGTGAGCAGATAACCCCGCTGATTCCCTTTGTGGCTGCCAGAGCCTTCAAACCCGACCTAATGGTCTTGCGACGCTTTCCGAGATTGCCGCCAATCGCTAAAACTGCGCGAACGGTTTCGCTCATGAACGCTTTGCCTTAACCGTCACCGAGACATCTTCAAACTCATAAATGATGGGGGCATTTGGCTTGTGCACGGTAATTTTTGCCTTGTGAACCGGACCGGATACCTCGCCACCGCCAAAGTTCATCACCAGATCAAGTAAGCGCTGGGCCAAAGTCTCGAGCAGGTCTACGGGCTGGCTCTTGACGTTGTCAACTAGGGCCTTTGCCAGGTCGCCATAGTGCACGGTCTTGGATAGGTCGTCGTTGAAGGCTGCGCCATCACCGTCAATCCAGACGGTTGCATCGATATAAAAGTCTTGCCCATTTTGACGCTCGAAATCAAACACGCCGTGGTGCGCAAAAACTCGCAAACCGGTGAGTTTGATCTTGTGGCGCTGCGGCTTTTTGGTCATGACTTAACTTTGCCTTACTTTGTGTTTTCGGCAAACTTGAGGGCCTCAACCATTGCGATTGCGTCGCTGGTGGCAATCACATTGTGCACGCGAACTCCCCACAGGTGGCGTTGCAGCAGCAGCGCGGTGAGTACCGCGGTGGCAAGGTCACGCCGTTGATTCTGGATGCTGCCAGCTGCGGCATCTTGCTCATCCAGTTCGGCGTCTAGTGCGGCCGCGATGAAGCGCTTTCGTGAGGCGCCAACGAGAATGGGCAGGTCAAGCTTTTCAAGCTCGTCAAGCCGGGCCACTAACTGCCAGTTTTGCTGAGTGTCTTTGGCAAAACCTAGACCTGGGTCGAGGATGATCTTTTTGGTCGAGATGCCTGCGGCAACGGCAGCGGCAACTCGCAGTTTCAGTTCGGCGCAGACCTCGGCCGCGATATCTAGGTAGGTGTTTAGCTGATCCATATTTTGGCTAAAACCGCGCCAGTGAGAAATCACAATGGTTGCACCGGTGGCCGCGGCCACCGAGAACATCTTGCTGTCGGCCAACCCACCAGAGACATCGTTGATGATGTGTGCTCCCGCAGATACGGCAGCAAGGGCTGTGGTTGCATTCATGGTGTCGATACTTAGCTGAATGTCTTTGCGGTTGGTCTTGGTGAGCTCTTCGGAAAGCGCCTCAACCACTGGCAAGACTCTTGAAAGTTCTATCTCGGGTGAAACCCTGGCTGCTCCGGGCCGGGTAGATTCACCGCCGATGTCGATGATGGTTGCCCCACCCATAATCAGCAGTCTTGCGTGATCCAGAGCGGCCTGAACTGAGTTATGTTCGCCGCCGTCACTGAACGAATCAGGGGTGACATTGAGCACGCCCATGACCTGTGGCCTTGAATAGCTTGGGCGATCTTGGCTCACTTTGAGATCAGCCCCATGACCTCGGCACGCGCAACCGGCTCTGAATAGACACCGCGTGCGGCCATAGTCACCGTGTTTGCCTCGGGCTGTCTTGCGCCGCGGGAGACTACACAGTGGTGTCGGGCCTCAAGCACAACGATGACGCCTTGAGTGCCCAAACCTTCTTCGAGCGCGTCGGCAATCTGGGCTGTGAGATTTTCTTGAAGCTGCGGGCGTGCCGCAACAATTTCAACCAGCTTCGGAAGTCGGCCCAACCCAACAACCCGATCGCTCGGGAGATAGGCGATGTGCGCCACCCCGGTGAACGGAAGCAGGTGATGCTCACAGATTGAAACGAAGTCGATGTCTTTCAGAATCACCACTTCGATGTGCTCGGCCTCAAAGGTGTCTGCGATTGCCAACTTGGCATCTTGCCCCACACCCTTGAAGAACTCAGCATAGGCCTCGGCAACCTTGTTCGGAGTGGCTTGCAGCTCACTGCGATTAGGGTCTTCGCCGATTGCCGAGATTAACTCGACGACCGCAGCCTTAATGCGTTCAGCATCGATCAATTGCGATTACGCCTCGTCTTTAGGTTCGGCCTTTTTGGCCGGCGCCTTGGTGGTTGATTTGGCTGCAGTCTTGCGAACGGCAGGCTTCTTGGCCACGGTCTTTGCCTCTGCCTTGGTGGCGGCGGCCTTGCGCGCCGAAGCCTTGGCAGCCGAAGAACCCTTCACCGGAATAGCAATCGGAGCAATCTTTGAAACTGGGCGTGACTTGCTCGACAACCACTGAGTGCGCTTTGGCAACTTTTTAACATCGGCAAAAATGCGTGCTATGTCGTCTGGGTTGAGGGTTTCTTTCTCCATCAACTCTTTGGCCATTGCGTCTAACACCTTGCGGTTTAGATTGATGGCTTTATAAGCCTCATCGTGAGCCGACTCTAGAATGGCGCGAATTTCGGCGTCAATCTGCTGAGCGGTGACCTCTGAATATTCGCGAGCCTGAGCCATGTCGCGGCCGATGAAGACCTCGCCACCTCCGCCGAAGCTGACGGCACCGAGAGCAGAGCTGAAGCCATACTGAGTGACCATCTGACGCGCAATCGAGGTTGCCTTTTCGAAGTCGTTTGAGGCTCCGGTGGTTGGGTCGTGAAAGACAACCTCTTCGGCAACGCGACCGCCCATTGCATAGGCAATCTGGTCAAGAAGTTGGTTGCGTGAAACCGAATAGCGATCTTCAAGAGGCAAAACCATGGTGTAGCCGAGCGCTCGACCGCGAGGCAGAATGGTGACTTTGGTAACCGGGTCGCTGTTGTTCATCGAGGCCGCAACCAACGCGTGACCGGCTTCGTGATAGGCGGTGTTGAGTCGCTCTTGGTCTTGCATCAGACGAGACTTCTTCTGTGGACCACCAATCACGCGGTCGATAGATTCGTCGATGGTTGCAGCGGTGATGTGCTTTTCGCCCTGACGAGCGGTTAGCAATGCGGCCTCATTTAGCACGTTGGCCAGGTCGGCACCGGTGAAACCCGGAGTGCGACGAGCAACAAGAGCAAGGTCGACATCGTCGGCAATTGGCTTGCCCTTTGAGTGAACCTTCAAAATCTGCTCGCGACCGATTAGATCTGGAGCACCGACGCCGATTTGGCGGTCAAAGCGACCCGGGCGCAAGAGAGCCGGGTCAAGAATGTCTGGGCGGTTTGTTGCCGCAATCAAAATGATGTTGGTCTTTGAGTCAAAACCGTCCATCTCAACCAATAGCTGGTTGAGAGTCTGCTCGCGCTCGTCGTTGCCGCCGCCGATGCCGGCGCCGCGGTGACGCCCGACGGCGTCAATCTCATCCACGAAGATGATCGCAGGTGCGCTCTGCTTGGCCTGGTCAAATAGGTCGCGAACACGGGAAGCACCAACGCCCACGAACATTTCAACGAAGTCAGAACCTGAAATGGTGAAGAACGGAACTCCGGCTTCGCCCGCAACGGCCTTAGCGACCAGCGTCTTGCCCGTGCCCGGAGGGCCGTAAAGCAAAACACCTCGCGGAATCTTGGCGCCAACCGCCTGAAACTTCTCAGGCGACTTTAGAAAATCTTTGATCTCTTCTAGCTCTTCGATGGCCTCGTCAACACCGGCAACATCAGCGAAAGTCACCTTTGGGGTGTCTTTATTAACCAGTTTGGCGCGCGACTTGCCGAAGTTCATGACCTTGCTGTTGCCGCCCTGCAGGCCAGACATCAAGAACCAGAAAATGGCACCGATGATGATGAATGGAATCAGGCTGCCGAGCAAAGAAATGTACCAAGGGGTGTTTGGAACCTCGTCGTTATAGCCATCCTTGATGTTGGCGCTAGCGATGGCGTCGACAACCTGAGTGCCGCGAGCAGCAACGAAATAGAACTGAACTTGCTTGCCAAACTTTGGGTCTGGGGTGTTTAGCACCACGTCGACGCGCTGATCTACATCGAGCACCTTGACCGACTGGGCCTTGCCGTCGGCAATCATGCTTAGACCGGTTTTGGTGTCTACCTGCTGAAAACCCGAGGTGTTAACCAGTGATGAGCCAATGATGAGCACAGCAATGGCAACGAAGATCCAGACAAAAGGTCCACTGAGTATTTTTTTGAAGTTCACGGCTTAAGGCTACCTAAAAGCGCGGACATCTAGAACAACAGTTCGCCCTAAGCAATTACTTGTTAGTTATAGACCGAAGGAGACAAAACCGCGACGCCCTTGAGCGTGCGATAGTTCTCGGCATAGTCGAGGCCATAGCCCACAACAAACTCGTTTGGAATGTCGAAACCAACGAGGGCAACCTTGACGTCAACCTTGGCGGCTTCTGGTTTGCGCAAGAAGGCAACAATCTCAACCGAAGCGGCACCGCGAGCCTCAAGGTTTGATGCCAACCATGACAGGGTTAGGCCCGAGTCGATGATGTCTTCGACGATCAAAACGTGGCGACCCAAAACATCGGCGTCTAAATCTTTGAGAATGCGAACCACACCGGATGACACGGTGCCCGAGCCATACGATGAAACCGCCATCCAGTCCATCTGAACCGGAATTTGGATTGCACGCGACAGGTCGGCCATGAACATGACGGCACCCTTTAGCACACCGACCAGCAGCACATCCTTGCCTGCATAGCGTTCATCAATAATGGCGGCAAGCTCGGCAACTTTGGCAGTGATCTGCTCTTCGGTGACAAGAATCTTGGTGATGTCGGCGGTTACCTTTGACAGATCCACTTAGCAGGCTCCTGGTTTGAGGGTTTTCGTGGTTTTTAGGGTTATTTGTGCACCCGTGCGTACAACTCTAACCCCTGGAAGGGTGAGTTCTTTTTGGCCGTGCCAGTTATCGACAAGTTCATTCACAGCAAGCACATGGGCACGAGAATAAGTGCCCCCAAAAACCTCGAGCGCGCGCAGAATGATTCGGTTGCGAATCGGTTTGGCCAAGGCTTCAAGTTTTGTGATTTCGAGAACCAGGGATGTCGGGCCAGCGCTCACACAGTGCTCGTATTCGTCGAGCGCCTGCGCATCCAGATAATCACTGTCTTCGCGAATGATGTCGGCTGTGCGGGCTAGCGACTCGGCAATTCCCGGGCCGAGTTCAATTTCGAGCATCGGCAAGACGGCTTGGCGCACTCGCACCCGGGCGAAGCGATCTTCTGAGTTTTGTGGGTCGATCCAGGGTTCGAGACCCGAATCTTCGCAGAAGGCGTGCGTGGTTTCACGCTTGATGCCAAGCAGCGGCCGAAGGTAGCGGCCCGAGTGTGTTGCCATGCCGTTGAGGGCACGCGGCCCAGAACCTCGAGCCAGACCGAGCATTACCGTTTCGGCCTGATCGTCGAGCGTATGGCCGAGCATGATCACCTTGGCATCAAGCGCTGCGGCGGCTTCGTCAAGTGCCTCATATCGGGCGGTTCGCGCGGCGGCTTCTGGCCCACCGACTTGTCCAACCGAAACGTGAGCCACCCGAACCGGGTCGAGGCCGAGTTCACGCAAAATCGCGGCGGTGCGCTCGGCCACATCCTTGGTGATTGCTTGGATGCCATGCTCGACGATAATCGCGCCTGCGGCGATGCCGGCACGTGGCGCTTCAAATGCCACGGCGGCGGCGAGCGCCAGGCTGTCAGGCCCACCCGAACAGGCAACCAAAACCAAATCGCCGGCTGTCACGCCGCAGGCATCCCAGGCTTCACGAACCGCTCTTCGCACGTCGGCAATCGCCGCGGTGAGGCGTGGGCGTTCGGTCAACTGGTGCTCCTTTGGGTGTTCGGTTGGCTAGTTGGGTAATCTTTTAGAAGTCATGTGAGATTTTTGTCTCGCCACAAGCCTATTTAGGAGAACCATGGGTTACGAAGCAGTAATCGAGATTCCTCGCGGAAGTCGCAACAAGTATGAAGTAGACCACATCACCGGTCGCGTGCACCTAGACCGCGTTTTGTTCACCCCGTTTGTTTATCCGGTGGACTACGGATTCTTCGACAAGACCCTGGGTGGCGACGGCGACCCGCTGGACGCTCTAGTTCTTCTTGAGTTTCCGGTTTTTCCTGGCGTCGTAGTTGACGTTCGCCCAGTCGGCGTGCTTCCTATGGAAGACGACGGCGGCATCGACGAAAAGGTCATCTGCGTGCAGACCAAAGACCCTCGTTGGGCTCACATTCAAGACATCAACGACGTGCCTGAGCAGACCAAGAATGAGCTGTATCACTTCTTCTCACACTACAAAGACCTAGAGCCTGGCAAGTGGGTAAAGGTTGGGCAGTGGCAGGGCAAGGATGTTGCCGAGCGCCTGATTCAAGAGGCCATTGTGCGGTACAACACAGCGAGCCCGGAGCACGGCGCGTAAAGAAACGTTGAAGCTATCAAAGTTTTAGCGACGGGCTGGGCGAACCCACGCCAGTCGCAGAGCATCGTAAAAGAAAAAGAGACTCACCGGAATGGTGGGGCCCTTTTTTATTGCCGATTTTCGAGATCAGCTGACGTGAACGCGCGGACGCTGTGCCTTGATTGGCTCGCTCTCACGCAAGACCTCGCGGGCCACGGTGGCAATCTCGCCTCGGCCGGTGATCAAGAACTTGGCCATGTTTGAAACCGGGTTGCCCTCAGACCAGCGGAAATAAATCTCTGGCACCACGCCAATTTCGTCGCGGATCGCCAACATAACAGCAGCGATAGCATTTGGAATCGAGCTGGATTCGACTCGCAAAATGCGGTAACCAAACTCGTTGACGCCATGCACTACGAGGTCTTCTTCAAACTCAGATGAATCGACCACATTGATCTCTAAGAAGATGGTTGACATTCCGGCTGGAATGCGGCCCCACTTGCGCTCGGCCTTGGTCTTTTTGCTGTATTCCTCTTCGGTGCCACCGTGGTTATCGTGCGCAATCAGCATCACGGCACCTTGAAACTTGGCGTCGATGCGAAGCATGTCATAGGCCGGGTCATCAAATCTGACCGACTTTGCGCGCAACTGAAATGAGCGACGAACACGAGATGAGATCGAGACAACCAGAATTGCGATGATAAAGAAGGCGGCGATGCGCACACCATCCGGGCGTTCGATGACGTTGGCAATCGTGGTGTAGACGAAGATTACCGTCACAAGAACGAAACCGATGCGGGCCGCCTTTTGCTTCTTGCGCTTGGCTGACAGGCTCGCGGCTAGCGAAGCCGAAGACATCAAAACCAACACGCCGGTGGCGTAGGCGCCACCCTGGGCATCCACGTTTGCGTTGAAAATCAAGGTGATGGCGAAGGCAATCAACGTAAAAACAATCACCAAAGGCCTGGTCATAGCGGCCCAAGTCGGGGCCATTCCATATCTAGGCAGATAGCGCGGCACGAGGTTTAGCAGGCCTGCCATCGCCGAGGCTCCGGCGAACCAAAGAATCAGGATGGTCGAGATGTCATAAACCGTTCCGAAGCCGGCTCCTAGGTATTGGTGAGCAATAAATGCCAGGGCACGACCGTCTGCTTGACCGCCAGGTTGAAATTCTTTTTGCGGAATCAACAAAGTTGTCAAGAGACTGGTTGCTACCAAGAAAATGCTCATGATCACCGCGGCTGTGGTCAGCAGCTTTTTGGTGCCACGGATGCGTCCGAGCGGCGCAGCCTTAGGATCGTCTAGATCTGCGGCCTCGCCCTTGATTTGAGGCATGACCGAAACTCCGGTTTCAAAGCCAGACATGCCAAGTGCAAGTTTTGGAAAGACAATCAGCGCAATTGCGATCATCACAAACGGGTTGCCGTGCTGCTGTAATAGTGCGGCCCACCAGTCGGTTACCACCATTGGGCCCTTGGCAAACACCCGCATGGTGGCGGCGATGACCACGACAACGTTGAGGCTGAGATAAACCATCACCAGGGCTACGGCGATTCCAATTGCCTCCTTGAAGCCGGCCAAGAACACGGCACCCAAAACGGCAACAAGGATGAGTGTGACGATGACCTGACCGCCGCTGAGGTATTGGTTAACAAACGGGTTCTGAATGAAGTGAGCGCTGGCGTCAGCTGCCGAGAGCGTGATGGTGATGATGAAGTCGGTTGCTGCGAAGCCAAGCAAAACCAACACCAAGAGTTTTCCGGTCCACCAAGGCAACAGCTTTTCGAGCAGTGCAATCGAACCTTCGCCGCGATAACTCTCTGAGGCAACCCTGCGATAAACCGGCAGCGCACCAAACAGGGTAAGCAAAACCAACACGATGGTTGCCAGTGGCGAGAGCAAACCTGCGGCGAGGGCAGCGATTGCCGGCTGATAGCCGAGGGTCGAGAAATAGTCGACAC
>CAIPNT010000115.1 GCA_903866485.1 uncultured Micrococcales bacterium
CGTTCATGTTGTTGAACACCACCGGAAGTTGCTTCAGCAGGTGGCTTTGGTCGACGAAGGCTGACATCCAAGCGCCACCGCGCTTTGAATCACGGGTATAGAAATCGCCAATATATAGACCCAGTGCAGCGCCGTCTTCATTGCTGACCTCCCATACTCTAGCCTCTGGGTGGTAGGCCTTCAGGTCTTCGCGTAGCTTGAAACTGATTCCAAAGAGCTGGTTTGCGGCCCAGAATACGCCATCGTGCAACACTCGTTCAAGTTCAAAGAATGGCTTGAATTTGCCTGTGTCTACGTTGTATTTAGCCATACGAACCCGCTCGGTATAGAGCGACCAGTCCCAACTGGCGAGTTCAAAGTTGCCATTTTCATCATCGATCATTGCCTGGATGGCTTCGCCTTCGGCGCGAGCATTAGCCACGGCAGCTGGTGCAATTTTGCGAAGCATTTCGTGCACTCTATCTGGGTGGCCAGCGGTTTGCTGCGAAAGAACGTATTCGGCGTGGCTCTTGAATCCAAGTAGTGCTGCACGTTGGGCTCGCAGGCGCACAATCTCGAGAATTAGGCCGCGGTTGTCGTTGTCGTTGGTGCGACCGCCCTTTGATAGCGAAGCACGCATGAGCTTCTCACGAAGATCGCGATTTTCTAGCGATGCTAGCAACGGGTTTCCAGTGAAGTTGACCATCGATATCAACCACTTGCCCGAGAGGCCTCGAGAGGTGGCGGCGGCGGCAGCTGCCTCAATCTGCCCCGGTTCTAGACCCACGAGCTCGGCAACATCGTCAACCACCACCGCAAGGTCATTGGTGTCATTGAGCACGTTCTGGCTGAACTTGGTGCTCAACTTAGAAAGGGTTTCGTTTAGCACCTTCAGCTCTTCACGCTCACTTGCGCCTAGCTGCGCACCAGCGTGCACAAAGTCGCGGTAATAGCGCTCTATTAGCCAAACAGACTCGTCGTCGAGCCCCAGCGAGTGACGACTGGCGTGAACGTGCTTGATGCGCTCAAAGAGCTCGGCGTTCAAGTTGATGGCGTCTGAGTGCGCCGACAATTTCGGAGCAATCTCGGCCTCGATTGAGTCAATCGTGTCGTTCGTGTCGGCGCTCGACTTGTTATAAAACACGCTCAACACGCGAAATAGCATGCGACCCGATTTTTCAAGGGCAACAATCGTGTTCTCGAAGGTTGGTGCGCCAGACTCGAGAATCGCGGTGACTTCCGCCATTTGCTGCTCGCAGGCATCATAGAAGGCCGGCAAATAATGTTCGTCACGAATCGCTTCAAACGGAGGAAGTTCATACGGCAGTTCTGAGCGATGCGCGAACGGGTTCATTATTATGCCTCTTCTATTGCCTTCAGAATTACATCGACCATTGCCACTTCTTCACCCTCGGCGTAGCCAAGTGTCTCTATTCGGCCAACTGCCTTTAGGTCTGTTTCTAGCAGTCTAAGGCTGGTTAGAACCGCTGCTGGAGCCTCAAGCACAGCTGACTCCACTGCGGCCTTCATCGACACCTTAGCGTCAGACTTTGCTTTGCGAACGCCAACCAGGGCGCTTGATGCAAGGCCAAGAAGTGGGGCGTTCGCGCCATCCAGGCCGGCCGTCAACTCATCAGCGGTTGGCCAGGATGCACGGTGAATCGAACCGGCGTCGGTCTGCCACCAGCTCCAAACCTCGTCAGTGGCAAACGGCAAGAACGGCGCAAACAGGCGAAGCATTGTGTGCAGAGCGCGGCGCAGTGTGATTGCAGCCGATGCTTGCTGCGCAGCCGAAACCTCGGCGTTGGCGTTGTAGGCACGATCTTTGACCAGCTCAAGATAGTCGTCGGTGAACTTCCAGAAGAAATGCTCGGCGAGCTCGAGAGCCTTGGTGTGGTCGTATGACTCAAATGCCGCCGTAGCTGAGCGAACCACCTCGGCTAATCCGAAGAGCAGCGCCTGGTCAATCGGTTCGGTTACCTCGGTGTGGCCAGTTGGAACCTCGAAAGAGAGTGAGAACTTGGCAGCATTGAGCAACTTCACGGCTAGACGGCGTCCAACCTTCATCTGCCCCTCGTCGAATGCTGCGTCAGTGCCAAGGCGTGCAGATGCCGCCCAGTAGCGAACAGCATCAGCGCCGTGATTGTCGATTGGTTCAGCCGGAACAACAACGTTGCCCTTTGACTTAGACATTTTCTTGCGGTCTGGGTCAAGAATCCAACCCGAGATGGCCGCGTTAGACCAAGGAAGCTCACCGAACTCTTGCTCTGAGCGCAAAACTGTCGAGAACAACCAGGTGCGAATGATGTCTTGGCCCTGAGGGCGAAGGTCATAGGGGAAGACCAGTTCGAACTTCTCAGGGTCTTCGATCCAACCACCGGCCAACTGCGGGGTCAGTGACGAGGTGGCCCAGGTGTCCATGATGTCCATTTCGCCGATGAAGCCACCGGCCACACCGCGCTGTTGCTCGGTGAAACCAGCTGGAACGTCGGTTGATGGATCAATCGGCAGCAGCGCCTCGTCCGGAACTAATGGGTTTTCGAAGTCTGCTTCACCATTAGCATCCAGGGCATACCAAACCGGAATCGGTACCCCGAAAAAGCGCTGGCGCGAAATCAGCCAGTCGCCGGTTAGGCCGTTCACCCAGTTTTCATAGCGAACGCGCATGAAGTCTGGGTTGAAGTTGAGTTGCTTGCCAAGCTCAATCAAGCGTTCACGGATGGCTGCGTCGCGACCACCGTTTCTGATGTACCACTGGCGAGTTGAGACGATTTCAAGCGGCTTGTCGCCCTTTTCGAAGAACTTAACGTCGTGTTGAATCACACGGGGTTCGCCAATCATGTCGCCGGATTCTTGCAACAGCTCAACAATGCGCTGCTTGGCCGAAAACACGGTCTTTCCGACTAGCTCGGCAAAAATCTCTTTGCCCTTGGCCGAGGTGATGACGTCAGGCATTTCATCTTTGATGCGACCGTCCCAGCCGATGATGGCCCGGTTAGGCAGGTCGAGTTCACGCCACCAGATGACGTCGGTTACGTCTCCAAAGGTGCAAATCATCGCAATGCCCGAACCCTTGTCGATCTGAGCCAAACGGTGTGAAACCACCGGAACCTCGACATCAAATAGGGGAGTGCGCACGGTCTTGCCGAAAAGGCTCTGATAGTGAGCGTCATCCGGGTGGGCCACTAAGGCCACACAGGCTGCCAAAAGCTCTGGACGAGTGGTCTCGATAAAGAGCTTGCCACCTTCCCAGAGTGACTCGTCTACGTCGAAGCCAACGCGGTGGTAGGCGCCTGGTTGTGGACGGTCTTCGAGTTCGGCCTGTGCCACGGCGGTGCGGAAGGTGACATCCCACAAAGTCGGCGCCATCGACTGGTATGCCTCGCCGCGCTTTAGGTTGCCGAGAAATGCCTTCTGCGAGACGGCAATTGCCGCCGGTGAAATGGTCTGGTAAGTCTGCTTCCAGTCAACTGATAAGCCAAGCTTGCGCCAAAGCGCCTCAAACTGCTTCTCGTCTTCGGTGGTTAGCCTTTCGCAAAGTTCGATGAAGTTTCGTCTAGAAATGGCAACCTGGTCGGCTGCTTTAGAGCTCTTGTTGTCTCCACCTTCGAATGGTGGAACGAAGTTTTCGACATATGGCAGTGAAGGGTCGCAGCGAACGCCGAAGAAATTCTGAACACGACGCTCAGTCGGAAGGCCGTTGTCATCCCA
>CAIPNT010000116.1 GCA_903866485.1 uncultured Micrococcales bacterium
ACCGGGTGGCAACTGCCAGGTTCGTCGACCGTCACACCAAAGCACGCCATGCCCGGCGCTGCGCTGCAACACTTCTACTGCAACGAGCGCATTCGGCTTAATCACCAGAGGCCTGGCAAAAAGGGCGTGGGCGCTCAGTGGCACCATTAGCAGTGCTTCGACCGAAGGCCAAACAATTGGACCTCCAGCCGAAAAGGCATAGGCGGTTGAACCGGTGGGCGTGGCGATGACTATGCCATCGCAGCCAAAACTCGAAAGTGGGTGCTCTTCAACTTCGACGACCACCTCAAGCATCCGTTCACGCTCGCTCTTTTCGACGGTGGCTTCATTCAAGGCCCAGGTTCGATAAACCTCGGCGCCATCAACAATGACTTTGACATCCAGCGCCATGCGTTCTTTGACTACATAGTCTTTGGCGACAACTCTATCTACGGCGTCGGCAAGGCCATCGCGCTCACTCTCGGCCAAGAAGCCGACGTGACCCAGGTTGATGCCCATTAGCGGCACTTCGCCGTCACGAACGATCTCGGCAGCCTTCAAAATGGTGCCGTCGCCGCCCAAAACCATGGCCAACTCCAGGTCGGCAATCTTGACATCACGATCTAAAAATTGAATCTTGCCTACGAAATCTTGACCCTCGCCGGCTCGGTTGACACTGGCATAAGCGGCCAATTCAGCTTGGTCGATCGCAGACATAACCACCGTGATTCCCGCAGCAAATAGCTTGCCACAGGTTTCTAGCGCGGCGGCCAGAGCCTCTTGCCTACGGGTGTGGGTAACCAACAAGACGTTACGTTGGTCGCTCATTTGGTCTCCCTGGCTAAAGCTTCAATCCTGTCTGTCCATTTTGACCGATTAATCGGCTCAAGAGGGCTTATCCACAGAACATATTCAATGTTGCCATGCGTGCCCGGAAGTTCTGACCGGGTTAGACCGCGCACACCCAACCCAAGATCGTGGGCCGCGTCGACTACCTGCTTAATCGCTCCCGCACGCAAGCGGTGATCGGTCACGATGCCTGAGGCATGAAGCGACTGTTTTCCGACTTCAAACTGTGGCTTGATTAGCAACACATAGTCTGCCGCTGGTGCAACCGACAAAATCTGCGGCAAAACCAGGGTCAACGAGATGAATGAAAGGTCACCAACCACAATGTCAATATCACCTGCACCCAAGGCAATTCCGCTAGCCTCGCTGAGAGACTCAGGCGACAAGTCTCGAGCGTTGAACCCCTCAATGCTAATGACCTTTGGGTTATCTATAAGTTCGGCGGCCATCTGGTCGTGTCCCACGTCGATTGCAAAAACCTTCGCGATTCCGCGTCGCAGCAAGACATCTGTGAAACCACCGGTGGATGCACCAACGTCCAGTGCGGTCTTATTGACGGGGTCGATTTCGGCAAACACATCCAGCGCCTTTGCAAGCTTGTGCCCGGCTCGGCTGACAAAGTCAACCGCCTCTAAAACCACGATGTCAGCCCCGTCAACCACCGGCTGTGAGGCTTTTCGAGCTGCACGGCCATTAATCAACACGCGGTCGGCTTCGATAAGGGTGGACGCGTGATTACGTGATCTGGCTAGGCCTAGCTCGACCAGGGCTACGTCGATGCGCAATTGGTTACCGGTTCGAATCTGAGTCGTTGAGAACCGACTCTAGTTGCTCTCGCAGCGCGCCAAAGTCATTGACCTGCTGCTCCAGCTCAAGGGCAGAAATGCGCTCTACCTCAGCCTTTATTTGTGAAACAAGATCTTCTGACATACCTCAAGCCTATTCGTAAAGCGCGGCTTCAACATCCAGTGCATAAATCGGCAGCTCACTGCCATAAATCACGGCACAAGCGGCTCGCAGTGCCCCGAGGCTCTTCGGATCGCCAACACTGACCATCACACGATGGCCGAGCAGTTCAACCTCGGCACCGTCACAAGCGAAACCACGTTTGGTGCGCTTTGGCGCCAGGTATGGCTTCAAAAGCTCTGCCATTGAACCAACAATGTAGGTTGGGCGCCCCTCAGGTTTGATGCCAAGCACCTCTTTGCGAGTGCTAACCCCGGTCAGAACCAAAACGGAATCAATCCCTGCACGGTTGGCGCCGGTGATGTCGGTGTCAATGCGGTCACCAATGAACAATGCCCTCTTGGCTCCGAAGTGTTCGACGGCGGTGTGGAAAATTGCTGGCTCAGGCTTGCCAGCAACAACCGGAAGTTGACCAACAGCGGTGTGAACGGCAGAAACCAATGTGCCATTGCCAGGTGCCATGCCCTTTTCTTGTGGCAGAGTCCAGTCTTGGTTCGTAGCAACCCACTTGGCTCCATTTTGAATCGAAAAAGCGGCCTC
>CAIPNT010000117.1 GCA_903866485.1 uncultured Micrococcales bacterium
CATCAAGGCCAACACGCTCCGCAACGTCGCATAAAGTTTTCGAAATCTGCATCCAGGTATTCACTCCAGCCAACCTGCAGGTCGTGCAGCTCTGCAGCGGTTGAAGGCAACTCGTTTGACCAGCGACGAGCAATCGCCTGAGCAACTCGTCCGGCGGCCACAGCATCGGCTGTCGCGTTGTGAGCGTCATCCAAACTCACTTGATAAAAGTCGGCGGCATTCTCAAGCCTGCGCTTGCCCTTGCGAAACTTGTCTTTGAACTTGTCGATAACGAGCGGATCGATAATCGGGCCAGGGTTTTGCAGCGGTTCAAGACCGTGGCGCAGCGCCTCGAAGTGCAAAATCGTGAAGTCGTAAGGAGCGTTGTAGGCAACTACCGGCAGGCCGCGCTCAAAGAAACCCCGCAGCGTTTCGAGTAGTTCTGAAACCACCTCGGCGGCCGGCCTGCCATCGCGGCGGGCGACTTCGGTGGTGATGCCATGAACATCACTGGCCTGGGTTGGAATATCGATGACCGGGTCGGCAAGCCACTCACTGTTAGCACCAATAACCTGGCCGTTTGCGTCGATCTCTACCGCGCAGGCGCTGACAATGCGAGCCTCGCGCAAATCTAATCCGGTGGTTTCGAGGTCAAAAACCGCGAGGTTTTGAGCCCACGCTGGTAGGCCAGGTGAGAAGTCGAAGCTCTGTTGCTGTTCAGTCATAACTAAAGGCTATTGATAACTACCGACAAAGCCCTGCGCCACGAGCAACCTCGAGTGCAGCCTTTGAGAAATTCATGCTGAAAATGTGCAAGCCAGGTGCGCCGGCGTCGATCAGGTCGCGGGCGAGCTTGATCGAATAGTCCATGCCAATCACACGAGCCTCGGCCTCCGAAGCGTTTTCGAGCTTGCCTAGCAACTCAACTGGAATTGTGGCGCCACTCATCTCGGCCATGCGCACAACCTTGGCGGCGTTGCCAACCGGCATCAATCCAGGGATTATAGGCAGGGTTGCACCGGCCATTTTGGCACTGGCAACCAGGTCGGTGTAGGCCTCGACGGTGAAGAACAACTGTGTCATCGCATAGCTGGCGCCGGCAGACTGCTTCATCTCGAGCACCATCGAGTCGTGCTGCATGTGCGGAGATTCGGGATGAACCTCTGGAAAAGCGGCAACGCCGACCTCTAGGTTTGAGGTTTGCCGAACCAGATGCACCAGTTCTAGCGCGCTCTTCAATTCGCCATCAACCAATGCACGGGGGCTGTCTTTTGGTGCATCGCCTCGCAACGCCAGGATTGAGTGCACACCGGCGTCTTCAAATCGGCTGATGGTTTCGGCGGTGCTCGCACGAGACCCGCCAACGCAGGTGAGGTGACCGATCGTCATGATTTCTTTGGCCATTCGCTCGACAATGGCGAGTGAGGTTTCGCGGTTTGAACCACCCGCACCGTAGGTCACCGAGACAAAGTCAGGGGAGACCTCCATGAGTGCATCAAACGTGCGCCAGAGTTGATCGGCAGCTTCCTCTTGATTGCGCGGGGGAAAGAACTCAAACGACAGCGCTGGTTCTCGCTTGCCAGCACGCGCGCCGAGGGCCTCGTTCACGGTCTCGAATGGACCGGCAGAGGTCTTGCGCAGCAGCTCAAAATCAGGCATCTCATAAGTATATTCGAAGCCCGGTGCGCGTTTCGCCTCGGCTAGACTTAAGACCTATGTTTACCCCTCGCTCGCAGCAGCTGCTAGATGCCATCAAGACCCGCGTTGTCGTTGCCGATGGCGCGATGGGAACGATGATTCAAGAAGCCAGCCCATCGATGGAAGATTTTCAAAACTTCGAGGGTTGCAACGAGATTCTGAATGTCACTCGACCAGACATTATCAGCTCGATTCACGCGCAATATTTGAAGGCCGGCGCCGAAGCAATCGAGACCAATACCTTTGGCGCTAACTTTGCCAACCTTGCCGAATACGGCATCGAAGACCGCATCGAAGAGCTTGCACTTGCCGGCGCCAAGGTTGCCCGCCATGTGGCCGACGTTTTTTATAAGGACGAAAAACCGCGCTGGGTTCTCGGCTCTATCGGTCCTGGCACCAA
>CAIPNT010000118.1 GCA_903866485.1 uncultured Micrococcales bacterium
CTTCGCGGCTTCAAGAACCCATTCCGCGTGGAATACCAGGTAGTAAACATCGAGAAGCTAGCTGAGCACTATCCAGCTGGTGGCGCTGTTACCGTTGCAGACCTAGTGGCCAAGGGTCTTGTTCGCAAGAACGAGCCGGTCAAGGTTCTAGGAAACGGCGACATCTCGGTTAAACTCAATGTCAGCGTAGACAAGGTTTCAGCTTCAGCTGAGGCCAAGATTGTCGCCGCTGGTGGCTCGGTTAACAGCTAGTCACTGACTAGTTCTTACAAAGCCAGGAGGCTTAAGTTGCTTAGCGCTATTGTTCGTGCATTCCGCACCCCGGACCTACGAAACAAGCTTGCATTCACGCTTGCGATCGTTGCCATTTACCGATTGGGCTCGTTCATACCTGCCCCGTTGGTCAACTATGGCAACGTTCAAAAGTGTCTTGCACAGACCCAGAACACCTCAGGTCTTTACGAACTCGTAAACCTGTTCTCTGGTGGCGCTTTGCTTCAGCTCTCTATCTTTGCGCTGGGCATCATGCCGTACATCACGGCTTCGATCATCACCCAGCTGCTTCGCGTGGTTATCCCGCGCTTTGAGGCACTTCACAAGGAGGGCGCTGCCGGCCAGGCGACCCTTACCCAGTACACCCGCTACCTAACCATCGCATTGGGTCTGCTTCAGTCGACCACCCTTATCGCGGTGGCCCGCCAGGGTGCGCTATTCGGTGCCGACTGCGTGCTTCCGATCTTGACCGACTCATCTGCTATCGGCGTGGCACTGATGGTTATCACCATGACCGCCGGAACCGGCCTAATCATGTGGCTTGGTGAGCTAATCACCGAGCGCGGCGTTGGCAACGGCATGTCACTTCTCATCTTCACCTCGATTGCATCGCGCTTCCCAGCCTCGCTGATCAGCATCGCCGAAACCAAGAGCATCGAGACCCTGCTAGTCGTTATCGCGGTTGGTGTGGTTGTGGTCGGCTTGGTCATCCTGGTTGAGCAGTCACAGCGCCGCATTCCGGTTCAGTATGCAAAGCGCATGGTTGGCCGTCGCACCTATGGTGGCCAGAGCACCTACATTCCAATCAAGGTCAACATGGCCGGCGTTGTTCCGGTTATCTTCGCCTCGTCGCTTCTTTACTTGCCTGCGCTGATTGCTCAGTTCAACCAGCCAGACAAAAACGGCCAGGTAGCCCCTTGGGTCAGCTGGGTTTCAAACAACTTGACCAAGGGTGACCACCCGCTATACATGGCGCTGTACTTCTTGCTAATCATCGGCTTCACATACTTCTACGTAGCGATCACCTTCGATGCTCAAGAGGTCAGCGACAACATGAAGCAGTACGGTGGATTCATTCCTGGCATCCGTGCCGGTCGTCCAACCACCGAATTCCTCGAGTATGTCTTGAGCCGCATCACCTTCCCTGGTGCAATCTACCTGGGTTTGATCGCATTGATTCCTTTGGTTGCTTTCTCGCTCATCGGCGCAAACCAGAACTTCCCGTTCGGCGGAACCTCGATCCTCATCATCGTTGGTGTTGGTCTTGAAACCGTCAAGCAGATCAACGCTCAGATGCAACAGCGCAACTACGAAGGTCTTCTGAAATGATCCGCCTACTCTTGATCGGCGCTCCTGGCGCGGGCAAGGGAACTCAGGCAGAGCGTTTGGCCCAGGCATTTGAGATTCCTGCAATCTCAACTGGCGACATCTTCCGTCACAACGTCAAGAACGAAACTGAGCTTGGCAAGCAAGCCAAAGCATTCATGGACCGCGGTGAATATGTTCCTGACAGCCTGACCAACGCTTTGGTTCGTGACCGTCTTTCACACGCAGATGCAATCGAAGGTTTTTTGCTCGATGGCTACCCTCGCACCGCCGACCAGGTTGTCGAACTCGACGACATTCTTGCCGCGCAGGGCAACAAGCTTGACGTCGTGGTTCAGCTGACGGCCGACACCGACGAAGTGGTTCGCCGCCTGCTAAACCGCGCGCTAGAGCAGGGTCGTGCAGATGACACCGAGGATGTAATCCGCCGTCGCCTTGAAGTTTATGAAGAGCAGACCGCTCCGTTGACCAGCACCTATGCCGATCGCGGTCTAGTGGTTATGATCGATGGCCTCGGTGAAGTTGCCGAAGTTTCCGGTCGCATCCTTGAGGCCCTTGCCGCTCGCGGCTTTTCACCTAAGCGCTGATGTCACGTCACAGCGTTGAGTTAAAGACCGACGAACAAATTATTCTCATGCGTGAGGCCGGATTGGCCACCGCCGCGGCTCTGCGCGAGGTTCGGAAGGCAATTCGTCCGGGCATTTCAACCCTTGAACTCGATGCGATTGCCGAGGCAACCATCGTCGCCAGGGGTGGTCACTCAAACTTCAAGCTGGTTCCTGGCTACAGCCACACCATTTGCGCTTCGATCAATGACGAGGTTGTGCACGGCATTCCGTCGGCAACTCGGGCATTAAAGGCGGGCGACATAGTTTCGATTGACGCCGGAGCCGAAATTGGCGAGTGGAATGGCGACTCTGCCATGACCGTGATCGTGCCAAATGAAGATGGCTCGGCCGTCGACTCAGATCAGGTTCGCGCTCGACAGATTCTCAGTGATGTCACCGAGGGTTCGCTCTGGGCAGGAATCGCTGCTCTTGCAAAGGCCGAATACCTCAACGAGGTTGGTCTCGCAATCGAAGAATTCATTTATTCGCAGGGCAAGTACGGCATCCTCGAAGAGTACGTCGGCCACGGAATCGGCCGTTCGATGCACGAAGACCCAGCCGTCTATAACTATGCGGTTCGCGAAAAGGGTTTCAAGATTCAGCCTGGCTTGTGCGTTGCCATCGAGCCAATGGTGGTTGCTGGCAATCACCGCACTAAGGTGCTCAAAGATGGTTGGACGGTCTCGACTAAAGATGGCTCGGATGCGTCGCACTGGGAGCACAGTGTTGCTGTTCACGAAAACGGCATCTGGGTTTTGACCGCCGAAGATGGGGGCGCCGAGAAGTTGGCCCCTTTCGGAATCAAACCGGCAGCCCTTAGCTAAAAGTTTAATTAGCACTCTCCTGCGCTTTCGCGTAGGATTAGAAGTCGGTGTTTCTACACGCATCCCCAATTCGAAAGAATCGGTTTTTTGCGTGCGCTCGTTATGCCGAAATCGTAGAAGTAGATAAGTGAGTTATGGCCAGTAAAGACGGTGTCATCGAGATCGAAGGTTCGGTCGTCGAAGCTCTACCAAACGCAATGTTCCGCGTGGAGTTGACTAACGGTCACAAGGTTCTTGCCCACATCTCAGGCAAAATGCGCCAGCACTACATTCGCATCCTGCCGGAGGACCGCGTAATCGTAGAGCTCAGCACATACGACCTGACTCGCGGCC
>CAIPNT010000119.1 GCA_903866485.1 uncultured Micrococcales bacterium
CTCAAGCACCTGGCCGAAGATCCAAAGCGAATACATATTTAGACCGACGTGCAAGAAATTTGCCGGGTCGTGGGCAAAGCCCGCGGTCAGCATGCGCCACGGTTCAACAACGGTGAGCAGCGGGTTATAGGCCAGGGCGTCGGTCACCAGTGAGCCAGGCATGATTTGCAGCAGCCAGATGGCCACATTGATGACGATAAGCGTCAGGGTAATCACCGGGCGAGGCCCAGATTGGCGAACCCTAGTGGCGCGGGTGCGCCGGCGGTTCAGTTGCGAAACCGTTCCGCCGGCGTCATCCGGGCACAAGAAACCGACAGCCGACTCAATCTGGCACTGAGGGCAGATGAAGCGTTCGCATCGCTGGCAACGAACGTATGCCTCGCGATCTGGGTGTCGGTAACAGGTCATTAGACCTTTTCGATTGTGATTGACTCAATTACGACGTCGGCAAGTGGCTTGTCGCGGCCGTCGGTGTCGACGCCCTCAATTGCCATAACTACCTTCTTTGAGTCTTCATCTGCTACCTCACCGAAAACGGTGTGCTTGCCAAACAACCAGGTGGTTGGTGCGGTGGTGATGAAGAACTGTGAGCCGTTGGTGCCAGGGCCGGCGTTTGCCATGGCTAGCTTGAAAGGCTCGTTGAAGTTCAACTCGGCGTTGATTTCATCGCCGAACTGGTAGCCAGGGCCGCCCATTCCGGTGCCGGTTGGGTCGCCACCCTGCAGCATGAACTGCTGGATGATGCGGTGGAAGATTACGCCGTTGTATAGCGGCTTGCCGGTCTGAACCTCGCCGGTGCGTGGGTCGCGCCACTCGATTGAGCCGGTGGCTAGGCCTTCGAAGTTCTCGACGGTCTTAGGTGCGTGGTTGCCGAATAGGTTGATTTTGATGGCGCCATGGTTGGTGTTGATGGTCGCTACTGAAGTGTGTGCAGTCATGCCTCTATTGTTTCACGAGCGCCAAATAAGACCTAAACGAATTATTAGAACTGGTGCCCGCTATTAGCGAAATCTGGGTTTCGCGCGCACCGAGTCAACCGAAGACTAGGTTTCGCTACAAAACCACCAACGTGATTAATGCCCACCAAGGCGCTTGCTACGTTCGGCGCCCACGGCCCGCAGCGCACCAGTTAGCTCTGCACGCAAACCCGCATCCGCGTCTTCTGATCTGAAGGTCAGCGCCATCGCTGCAACCGGCATGCCCAAGTGATTTTTGACCGAAACAGCAATCGATGAGTAGCCCTCGGTAATGAAGCCATCCTCTGCGCTAAAGCCCGCCACCGCTTCGTCGCGCAGCAGGGCTGTGAGTTCACGCAGATTCTTCGGGCCAACTCCCGTGCGATCGACAAAAGTCTTGTTATTCGAAAATGTGGCGCGCACTTGCGAAGCATCCAAGCCGGCAAGGATGGCGCGGCCCGACGCCGTCAGGTGCGCTGGCAAACGAACGCCCACCTCGGTTACGGTGGTCACCGGTCGGTGAGGTAGCTCGCGAACCAAGTAGAGGAGCTCGGTTCCTTGCAAAATGCCGAGCTGAGCCACCGCCGGCAATTTGGTCTCGGTTTCGCGCACGAGTTTGGTTAGCAGCGGGCGCGCCTGGCGTTCGAGCGGGTCGTGACGCAGGTACGCCGAGCCCAGTTCGAAGGCGCCGACACCAAGCCCCCAACGCTCATCCTCGGGGAAGTGCATGACAAAACCACTCTCTTGCATCGCGGTGAGTAGGTGGTAGGTCGAAGACCGCGGGATGCCAACTCGGGTGGCGATGGCCGCCGCCGGCATCGGTGCACCGGCTTTGGCTAGGGTGCGCAAAATCAATAGGGCACGGGTTGCTGCCGGAACGTTCGTCATCGGGTCATCCTTGCGCGTTTTGCATGGGCAAAGTAAATCTCGTATTTCAGACAGTAGCATCAAAAACCTCGTTGGCAAGCCTCACGAAACCCAGTTTTATTGACCTATGACCACTTCAACTCGCGGACCACTGCACGCCGCCACCGGATCAAACCTCACCGCCAAGGGCTGGGCTCAAGAAGCCGCCCTGCGAATGCTGCACAACAACCTCGACCCAGCAGTTGCCGAACACCCTGAGAACCTCGTGGGTTATGGCGGCACCGGCAAGGCCGCCCGCAACTGGGCGAGCTTCGACGCGATCGTCAAGACCCTGACCAACCTCGAAGGCGACGAGACGATGCTGGTTCAGTCGGGCAAGCCGGTTGGCGTGTTCCGCACCCACGAG
>CAIPNT010000120.1 GCA_903866485.1 uncultured Micrococcales bacterium
AACCGTAAACATCGGCATCAAGCAACCGATTAACGCCATCCTTGAAGCGGCAGAAGAGCACAACGTTGACGTCATCGGTCTCAGTGGTCTGCTGGTCAAGTCGACCCAGATCATGAAAGAAAACCTCGAAGAGATGAACTTGCGCGGGGTGGCCCAGCGCTGGCCGGTTATTCTCGGCGGTGCCGCGCTGACCCGCAGTTTCGTAGAGCAAGACCTCGCCGAGATCTATGAGGGTGAGGTGCGCTATGCCCGAGACGCCTTCGAGGGTCTGCGACTAATGGATGCCCTGGTCAAGATAAAGCGCGGCGACACATCGGTCACCCTGCCACCGCTCAAGAAGCGCGTCGTCAAGCCGGTTAGCAAGCTGGTTCACACCGTTCCAGACATGATGCCAGATCGCTCTGATGTGGCAAGCGACAACAGCATTCCAAACCCACCATTCTGGGGCACTCGCATCATCAAGGGCATCCCGCTTCGCGACTACGCCTCGTTCTTGGATGAGCGCGCCACATTCATGGGTCAATGGGGTCTCAAGCCTTCTAGAGCCGATGACGGAGCTAGTTATGAAGAACTAGTCGAAAGCGAGGGTCGGCCTCGCCTGCGGGCTTGGATGGAGCGCATTCAAACCGAGGGTCTGCTCGAGGCAGCGGTGGTTTATGGCTACTTCCCGGCGGTTTCAGATGGCGACGATCTGGTCATCCTGCACCACTCACCAGATGGAGCCACCGATGGCGGTTCAGGGGGAGTGCCTGGCACCGAGCGCATGCGCTTCACCTTCCCACGTCAGGCCCGCGACCGGCATCTTTGTTTGAGCGACTTTGTTGCATCAAAAGAGAGCGGCAAGATCGACGTGGTGCCGTTTCAGTTGGTGACCATGGGCAACCGAGTCTCAGAGGTGGCCAATCAGATTTATGCAGCCAACGAATATCGTGACTACCTAGAGCTTCACGGCCTGTCGGTGCAGTTGACCGAGGCACTTGCCGAATTTTGGCACGCGCGAGTGCGTGAAGAACTTGGTTTCTCTGCCGAAGACCCTAGCGAGGTTGAGGGACTTTTCAAGCTCGACTACCGTGGTGCCCGCTATTCGTTTGGATACCCAGCTTGCCCAGAGCTCGAAGACCGCGTCAAGTTAGTTGAGTTGCTCACGCCAGAGGCCATCGGCGTGACCCTGTCAGAAGAACTTCAGCTACACCCGGAGCAGTCAACCGATGCAATGGTGTTGCACCACCCCGAAGCTAAGTATTTCTCGGTCTAACCGGCAAAGTATGACGCTTTATTCACAAGAGTTGGCCGAGTTGGCACTCGCCAGAGCCGAGGCTCGCGATGCCATGGTCGACGGTGTCGCGACCCGATACTGGGTTTACCCGGCTACCAAGGCTGCAGCGCCTGGCCAGAGGTCTCAGACGCTGGTTTTCGTCCACGGATACCGCGGCAACCATCACGGACTTGAGGCAATCGCGGGTGCGCTAGCTGACTTTGACATTGTCATTGCCGATCTGCCGGGTTTTGGCAAGTCGGCACCATTTGCTGAGCAACACAGCGTTGCGGCCTACGTGCAATGGCTGCAGCACTTCATCGGCCACATAGCCACCGAGCAAAAGCTAACCACCCCGCCAACCCTGGTCGGTCACAGCTTCGGAAGCATCATCGCCGCCGCGTATGCAGCCGAAAATCAGGGCATTTCGCGCTTGGTGCTGATCAATCCAGTTTCGGCACCGGCCCTCGAAGGCCCCAAGGCGGCGCTAACGCAATTGGTTCGACTAATGTTTTGGCTCAGCGGAGTGCTGCCGCTCCAGGCCGGTCTGGCCATGCTAAAAAGTTGGCCGATGGTGCGCGGCATGAGCATCGTGATGACCAAAAGCCGCGATAAAGAACTGCGCCGCTGGGTGCATGAGCAACACGAAAATAACTTCAACGACTTCGCCAACCGTCGGGTCGCCATCGAGGGCTACAACGCTTCGATCTCTCACAACGTCGGTGAATATTCAACTTGCTTTCGCGTCCCGACCACACTGATTGTGGGTGACCGAGACGACATCACATCGCTGAAGCAGCAGCGTCAAATGGCCGAGAGCATCAGCGCGCCGCACACTCTGACGGTTCTAACTAAGGTTGGCCACCTGACTCACTATGAACAACCGGCCCAGGTCGCAGAGGCCATCCGGTTAGACAGCTCGGGTGTGGTCAAAGAGCAAAGCGAGGGCCGATGAACACCAACCATGTCTTCTTTGACGCGAGATTCATCAGGGTAGATCACCACGACGGCATCAGTCGATTTTCTGCTGGCCTGTTTGAGGCGCTGAGTCGCCGCACCAGAGTGACCGCCATTATCAATGACCTACGCCAGTTAGAAAAGCTTCCGCCGGGCTGTGAATTTGTCAAGGTCAACGCACCAACCGCGCCGAGTGAGATTTTTGTTGCCTCGAAACTAAATCGAGCAGGCGCCAAGGTGGTCTTTTCACCGATGCAGACCATGGGTTCTTGGAGGCGAAGCTACAAGCTAATTTTGACGCTTCACGACCTAATTTACTATCGCCACCCAACCCCTCCTGCCGAATTCAACGCGCTGATCAGGGCCGGTTGGCGTCTATTTCACATGGTCTATTGGCCACAAAGAGTCTTTTTAAACCGAGCGAATGCGGTTGCCACAGTTTCAAACACCACCAAGCGCCTGATGATTCAGCATCGACTTACAAAGCGACCAGTTTCGGTCATCTACAACGCCGCCGGCACCTTCACCGAAGACAACGCCAATCCGGCGCCGAAGCGGCGACCTCGAGGCACCCAGCGACTGGTCTACATGGGTTCGTTCATGGATTATAAAAACGTCGAAGTGCTGATCGACGGTATGAAATATTTGCCCGACTATGAACAGATC
>CAIPNT010000121.1 GCA_903866485.1 uncultured Micrococcales bacterium
AAAAGTGATAAAGTCTTCTGGTGCCTGGCGCTAGTCGACTTTGCACAACGCCCCGATAGCTCAGTGGTAGAGCACTTCCATGGTAAGGAAGGGGTCGCCAGTTCAATCCTGGCTCGGGGCTCCACTTATTTGCCAATCACAAAAACCAGTTTCACGCCCGGCGGGGTAGCTCAGGTGGTTAGAGCACACGACTCATAATCGTGGGGTCGCGGGTTCGAGTCCCGCCCTCGCTACCAATCAAAATGCATCAGATCCCTTCGGGGAGCCCATCCCAGTCGGACCATCCCAGCCATCGCGTGCACCGCACCAAAAAGGCACAACACAGTTTCCGGTGATTCCCTCAGTGATATCGTGCAGTTTGGCGCGATTGGCAAACGTGAAGTCTCCTGCCGAAGAGCCAAAATCAGGGCCGATTGCATACATGCCGGCGATAATTGGCGCGGCAACGCTTGTGCCGCCAAAGGTATACCAACCACCCTCAAACGCCACGGCCACGCCGGTTGCAGGGTCGGCCACCGCGGCCACGTCGGCCGTGAGTTTGCCGGCGCAGCCGGTCAACTCATAAGGCTGCCAGGTTGGCGCCTTCGACATCACCGAGCATCCGCTGCCGGCCGAACGCCAGGCGGTTTCGCTTAGATATTTGCCCCGAGAGTCGAGATGCAAAGTTGTGCCGCCGACCGCGATAACGCTGGCAAAGCTGGCTGGAGCCGACACCCCGTAGCCAGAGTCTCCGCTGGAGGCAACCACCGCGATGCCCCTCGATGCGGCATCGGCATATGCGCCAAACTTGCGCACTGAAACCTCGTTGCCCCCATAACTGTTTGAGATCGACCGCACATTTTTAAAGCCGGCAGCTATTGAGACCGCTTGGTTGAAATCAACCATCGAGGGGGTGCGAGCCTCAACCAAGAGAATGCTGCAGTGCGGGCAAATTGCCGTTGCCATCTCAATGTCGAGTGAGGTCTCTTGAGCCCATCCGGCATTTTGCGTGGCGCGGCTTGGGGCCACGTTGCCGGTTTGATCAAGCTGCAAAAAGCACGGTCGCTTATTGTCTGGCATTTCGGTGAGTGTTTCATCGTTAGCAGAGCCTTGATTGCCTTGAAGCGCTCCGCAATCGTCGATGGCGCCTAAACCATAGGTTGAGCGGTAGTCGCTAACGTCTTGAAAGGCCGAATCTGAGTGGTAGGCATCGACCACCGCAATGACCTTGAGGTGAGAGCCGAGTTCATTCACTGAGTATGCCTTGCGCAACTGAGCGGCACCATAGGCCAACCCACCCATCGGCTGCAGCGTCGCCAATGGATGCACCGCCGTTCGATGGCCTCGAACGTAAATCGAATGCCTTATCGCAAGACAGGCATACATGCCCTTGGGTGGTGCGGTGCAGGTGAGCTCGTTTTTGACCACCACAGGTGCGGCCGTCTTGCTCACAGAAGCCCAGGCCGGGCTAGCGTTTGTGGCAAGCGTTGAAGCCAGCGAGCCAGTCAACCCGAGGGCGACTGCGATGGATAGGGTCAGCGTAGTTTTTTGCATTCTCATGTCGGCCAAGTTAGTTTTTGCGCCGGTGGTGCGACCAATCCCCTAAAACATCTGTGTAAAAGGTCGCAAAACCTGCGCGTTGTGAAAATCTTCGGCAAACTAGAGAAGTGGTAAATCCAAACGTTCAGGGCAAGAAGTATCCGGCCACCAACCCATACCTGGTTGGCCGCGAAAAGATTCGCGAATTCGCCCACGCGGTTAAGTCGACCAACCCAATCAACCTCGACGTGTTTGCAGCCCAGGCTGCCGGCTATAACGATGTTGTGGCCCCGCCAACCTTTGCTGTGGTTATTCAGGAGCGCAGCCTGGCCACCGTTTTAAACGACCCAGAGGCCGACATCGACTTTAGTCGCGTGGTTCACGGTGATCAGCGTTTTGTGCACGCCCGCCCGATTGTGGCCGGTGACGAGTTGGTTAGCATTCTCGAGGTTGCCAGCGTAAAGACTCTAGGAGCCCATTCGATGGTGACCTTCGAAACCAAAATCTTCGCCGAGGGCGCCGAGCTCGTCTGCACTGCGATTTCAACTCTCGTGGTTCGAGGTGGCGAATAATGACTCACATCAACATTGCAAGCCTCGAGGTTGGTCAAGTGATCGGCACCACCGAGTTCTTGCTCACTCGTGATTCTCTGGTTCGCTATGCAGGAGCATCCGGCGACTTTAACCCGATTCACTATCGCGATGACTTTGCCCAATCGGTTGGCTTGGATGGTGTTCTCGCCCACGGCATGTTGACCATGGGTGCGTCCGTTCAGGTTGCCGTCGACTGGGTCGGCGACGCCGGCAAGGTTGTTGACTATGGCGTGCGCTTCACGAAGCCGGTTTTCGTAGACGCCCAGGATGGCGCTGTGTTGGTGGTTACCGGCAAAATCGGCGAGATCGACGCCGAAAAGGGCGAGGTTCGCATCGACCTAACCGCAACCTTCAACGAAACCGCAGTGCTAGGCAAAGCCCAAGCTCGCGTTCGCCTCTAGGTGAGCCCAAGGCAAAGGCCTAAGTTAATGCAAAGTCTCAGCGAGTTGACCACCATGCGCGTAGGTGGCAAACCGGCACAGATTATTTCGGCTCAAACCCGCGAAGACCTCATCGAGGCAACGCTTGAAATTTGGCGAACCGGTGAAGATTGGTTGTTGCTCGGAGGCGGCTCCAACCTCGTAGTTGCTGACGACGTGAGCGACCTAAACGTCATCAAGGTTGAAACCAAGGGCATCCAGGCCTTCACCTCGGCCGGCGGCAACAAGACCCTGCTGCGCATTCAAGCCGGTGAAAACTGGGATGACTTCGTAAACCACACCATCGACCTCGGTCTAGCCGGTGTCGAGGCGATGGCCGGAATCCCGGGCACGGTTGGTGCTGGGCCGGTGCAGAACATTGGCGCTTATGGGCAAGAGCTGAGCGACACCTTCGTGCGCCTCGAGTTCGTTGATTATGAAACCCACGAGGTGGGCATCCTTGATAAGGCTGACCTGCAGTTTGGCTATCGCGACAGCGTAATCAAGCGCGGCCGCGCCGGTTTGATCACCTGGGTCGAACTCGAACTCGAGAGCTTTGGTGGCCTTTCGGCGCCGATCACTTCTGGCCAAATTGCCGGTGCCTTTGGCGTGAACTTAGGCGATCAGTTGCCGCTTCGCGAGGTGGCAGAGAGCGTTCGCAAGATGCGCGCATCGAAGGGCATGTTGCTGAGCGACAGCGACCCTGATTCGGTCAGCTGCGGTTCGTTCTTCACCAACCCGATCGTTAGCCACACTTTTGCCCGTACCTTGCCAGAGCTTTCACCGCGATGGGAGACCCTCGAGGATGACGGCCTAACCGTCAAGCTTTCGGCCGCCTGGCTTATCGAAAACTCTGGCATAAAAAAGGGTTTCTCGGTGCCGGGTTCAAAGGCCGCTATTTCTTCGAAGCATTGCTTGGCAATCACCAATCGCGGTGGCGCAAGTGCCAACGAAGTCGTTCAGCTGGCCAACTATGTGCAGCTTCAGGTTTCAAATCGCTTCGGCATCACGCTGGTGCCAGAGCCAAACCTGATCGGGTTTTGACCGATCTGTCGCTTGACGACACAGCATGCGAATCTTGAACGCGACTACTTGAACAATTGCTGCAGGCGCTGAATGCCCTCGAGCAGCGGTCCGTCGCCCAGCGCGTATGAGAGGCGCACATATCCAGATGGGCCAAACGCTTCTCCCGGAACCAGAGCCACCTCTGCAGCGTCAAGGATGTAGTCACAGAGCTCTAGGGAGGTGTTGATCATCTTGCCGCCCCATTCGCGACCGAGCAGTGCAGTGACGTCTGAATAAACATAGAAGGCGCCCTGCGGCATCGGAGCGTTCCATCCGTCAATCTTGTTTAGCTCGGCGACGGCAAGCTTGCGACGGCGATCGAAGGCCTCGCGCATCGCGATCACTTCATCCTGTGGCCCGGTTAGCGCGGCCAGTGCAGCCATCTGTGAAATGTTTGACACGTTTGATGAAAGGTGTGACTGCAGGTTTCCGGCAGCCTTCATCGCGTCAAGCGGGCCGGCCATCCAACCCAAACGCCATCCGGTCATTGCATAGGTCTTTGCCACACCATTAACCAGGATGGTTCGGTCGATCAACTCGGGAACTGCCTCGGTGATCGAAACCGCCTTGAGCCCGTCATAGGTGAGGTTCTGATAAATCTCGTCGGTGATTACCCAGAGGCCGTTGTTCCACGCCCAGCGACCGATTGCCTCGGTCTCTTCGCGGGTATACACCGCTCCGGTTGGGTTAGATGGTGAAACAAAAAGCAAGACTTTTGATTTTGGTGTGCGAGCGGCTTCGAGCTGCGCAACGGTGACTTTGTAGTTTTGGTCGGCTCCGGCGAACACCTCAACCGGAACACCGCCGGCCAAGCGAATGGCCTCAGGATAGGTGGTCCAAAACGGAGTCGGCATCAAGACTTCGTCTCCCGGGTCAACCAAAGTTGCAAAGGCCTGATAGACCGCTTGCTTGCCACCGTTGGTGACTACTACCTGAGCGGCTGTGATCTCGGTGCCAGAATCAACGCGAGTCTTGTGAGCAATTGCCTCGCGCAACGCAGGCAAGCCGATTGCCGGGGTATAGCGGTGGTTCTTTGGGTCGAGCACCGCCGCCGCGGCAGCCTCGACAATGTGAGCAGGGGTGGCGAAGTCTGGTTCACCGGCGGCATAAGAAATCACCGGACGGCCAGCGGCCTGAAGTGATTTTGCCTTGGCGTCGACTTTTAGGGTCGCCGATTCTGCAATTGAGCCAATACGCTTTGAGATTCTAGGAAAGTCAGTCACGCTTCAAGTCTACCCAAGACCGATTTGGGCTTTGCATTTAGCGCCTCCAAGGTTTACACTCTTTAGAGGTAGTTTGACAACTTCTGAAGCCTAATCTGGCACAAATTAACTTTTAGATTTCAATCTAGAAGTGTGTCTTTTGTCGGGTGGTTTTGAAAGCTGGATGATTAGCCCTGTGAAGGGTGGTGGCTCAATTGGTAGAGCATCGGTCTCCAAAACCGAGGGTTGCAGGTTCGAGTCCTGTCCGCCCTGCAAGTGATTGTTAGTTAGAAGAAGGAATGTCTCGTGGCAGATGAGCTAGAGCAGGAAGACGTAGTCGAGCGCGCTAAGGCCGACCAGGTCGCCAAGCGCAACATCTTCGGCCGCGCCGCACTCTTCTTCAAGCAGGTCGTTGGCGAACTAAACAAGGTCACCCGGCCAACCTGGGCCGAGCTTCGCAACTACACCGGCGTTGTGCTGGCTTTTGTTGCAGTCGTAATGGCGATCATCTCGCTGCTCGACTGGCTCTTTTACCAGGGCGTAGTTTTCGTCTTCACACCAACCGCCTAAACAATCGGGCAAACATCGGGGCAACCCGAAACAAGATTTCAACACGATAGGACACATCAAGTGAGTGATTCAGAACGCACTGAACTAGAGGCGCTAGCCGAGGTTGCTGCTGCTGACGTTGCCGCTGACGCAATCATTGCCGAGGCAGACGCTGATTTTGCTGACCTTGCTCTAGATGCAGCTGCAGAGCTTGAGCAAGACCTAGAGCTAGAAGATGCAATCGTCGAAGCAGCAGCGGTAGACACCGCCGAAGCCGACGAGGTTGCCGAGGGTGCTCCGGTTGAAGAAGACCCATACCGCGAATTCCGCAACGAGCTTCGCCGTCAGCCGGGCAAGTGGTACGTCATCCACAGCTATGCAGGCTATGAGAAGCGCGTAAAGCAGAACATTGAGAACCGCAAGCTATCTCTTGATGGTGGCGACGACATCTTCCAGATCGAGGTTCCGATGGAAGACAGCATCGAAATCAAGAACGGTCAGCGCAAGTTGGTTACCAAGGTGCGCATCCCTGGTTATGTTTTGATTCGCATGGAAATGAACGAAGAGTCATGGTCTCTGGTTCGCCACACACCAGCCGTAACCGGCTTTGTTGGCAACTCGCAAAACCCAACCCCACTTCGTCCAGACGAGGCATTCAACATGTTGAAGACCCTTTACGTTCTGCCTGAAGAGGCCGAGGCGAAGTTGGCCGCCAAGGGTGGCGTTGCCGTCAAGGGCAAGGCAAAGGCTGTTCCAATCAACGTCAACTACAAGGTTGGCGAGAGCATCATGATCAAGGATGGTTCGTTCGCAGGTCTTCCTGGAACCATTTCTGAAATCAAGCCTGAAAGCGGCAAACTAACCGTTCTTGTTTCGCTCTTCGAGCGTGAGACCCCGGTTGAGCTTGGCTTCGAGCAGGTTGGCCCACTGAGCTAAATCGCTCACCAGATTTTCAAAGAGTTACAAAACCCTAGTAAAGGAATAACAAATGGCACCGAAGAAAAAGATCACCGGCATGATCAAGCTTCAGATCAACGCAGGCGCTGCTAACCCAGCTCCTCCGATTGGTCCAGCACTTGGCCAGCACGGTGTAAACATCATGGAATTCTGCACCGCGTACAACAACGCAACCGCAGACCAGAAGGGC
>CAIPNT010000122.1 GCA_903866485.1 uncultured Micrococcales bacterium
CGTGACGAGCACACGTTCATCCTTGCCGGCGCGCACTCTGATTTCTTCAAGTAGGTCATCAATCTGACCCTTGCTCGGCTTGATCACGATTTCTGGGTCGATAAGTCCGGTAGGGCGAATGATCTGTTCTACGACTCCGGCACCAAGGTTCATCTCATACTTGCCAGGAGTCGCCGATAGATAAACGGTTTGGCCGACTCGATCGAGAAACTCACTGAACTTCAGCGGGCGATTGTCTAGTGCAGAAGGCAGACGAAAGCCGTATTCGACGAGATTGCGCTTGCGGCTTGAGTCACCCTCGTACATCGCACCTATCTGGGGTACGGTTACGTGAGACTCGTCAATGACCGTCAAGAAGTCTTCTGGGAAGTAGTCGAGTAGACAGGCTCCGGCCTCCCCCGGACCGCGACCATCGATGTGACGCGAATAGTTCTCGATTCCGCTGCAGAAGCCGAGTTCCTTGATCATCTCAAGGTCGAAGGTGGTGCGCATTTTGAGGCGCTGAGCCTCAAGAAGTTTGCCTTGTGATTCGAGGTCTTTTACTCGCCAAACCAACTCTTCTTCGATGGCTTCCATGGCCTTGGCCATGCGCTCGACAGGAGCCACGTAATAAGAGGCCGGGTAGATTGCGACGGTTTTCTCTTCACGGGCAATCTCGCCGGTGAGCGGCGAAAGTGAGTAAATGGCCTCAACTTCGTCGCCAAAGAACTCGATGCGTGTCGCAAGTTCGTCGTAGACCGGAATAATCTCGATGGTGTCGCCCTTGACGCGGAAGTTTCCGCGGGAGAAATCGATGTCGTTTCGCTTGTATTGCAGGTCAACGAACTTGCGAATCAGGGCATCCCGGTCGATTCGATCGCCGACCTGGATGGCGACACTCTGGTTCAGGTATTCTGCGGGAGCGCCGAGACCGTAAATGCAAGAAACCGTAGAGACTACAACCACATCTCTGCGACTCAACAGGCTCATGGTTGCCTTATAGCGAAGACGCTCAACCTCAGAGTTGATCGAGGAGTCTTTCTCGATGAAGGTGTCGGTTTGAGCTACGTAGGCTTCTGGTTGATAGTAGTCGTAATAGCTGACGAAGTATTCGACGGCATTGTTTGGCAACAACTCGCGAAACTCGTTTACTAACTGCGCCGCGAGTGTCTTGTTGTGGGCCAAAACAAGGGTTGGGCGCTGCACAGCCTCGATTAGCCAGGCGGTGGTGGCCGACTTACCGGTGCCGGTGGCACCGAGCAGTACTACGTCTTTCTCGCCGGCGTTAATGCGCTGGGCGAGGTCGGCGATTGCGGTCGGCTGGTCGCCCGAAGGCTTGTATTCGCTGATCACCTCAAAAGGTGCAAAAGATCTAGTGGCTTCCATCAATAAACCTCAAGCAGAAAGTTTCTCGAATGCTTCCCGCTGAATGCGCAGCCAGAGGCTGTCGGCATCTTTGAGCAGCAGTTCGAGTTCTTGATTTGAATTCAGGATGATGTCCGCCGCGTTGGCTCGCTGAGCCGGGTTCGCCTGTGACGCCACTCTCTTGGTTGCCTCGATCTCAGACATGCCTCTGAATTTCTTCAAGCGTTCGATTTGCTCCTTGGCTGGGGCTTCTACGGTCACTACCAAGTCGAACGGTAAGTCGACCGATGCTTCTACCAAAAGGGGCACGTTATAAATTGCGATGGTGTTGGCTGGCAGCGCGTCGATCTCTGCCCTAGCTGCCGCCTTCACCAGTGGGTGAACGATCGCCTCGAGTTGCTTTCGCTTTTCTGCATCGGCAAAAACGATTCCCCCGAGTTTGGCTCGGTCTAGTTTGCCGTCGGCCCGAAAGACTTCTTCACCGAATTCTTCACGGATGCGCCTCGCCCCGATGGTGCCTGGCTCGACCACGTCTCGGGCCAGTTGATCGGCATCGATCTCTGCGGCGCCTTGTTCGACCCAGCGCTTGGCTACGGTCGACTTTCCAGCGGCGATTCCTCCGGTGAGGCCAACTAAATACATGTCTCTAGGTTAAAGCAAAAAGAGGCCGCACCCGAAGGTGCGACCTCTTTTTTGAGAGTTATTACTCTGCGCTCTTTAGCTTGTCGCGAAGAGCTGCAAGTGACTCGTCTGAAGCCAAAGTGCCGGCCTCGGTTGACTCGCTTGAGTAGCTTGCCTGTGCTGCTGGAGCTGAGCCTGCGTCAGGAAGGTTAGCTGCTGCCTCGTTTGCGGCTGCAACCTGCTTCTTGTGCTCTTCCCAACGGGCGTGAGCCTCTGCATACTCGGTCTCCCACTTGGCACGAGCCTCTTCGAAGCCTGGCTTCCACTCGTTGGTGGTTGAGTCAAAGCCCTCAGGGTACTTGTACTGGCCATTCTCGTCGAAGTCTGCAGCCATACCGTAAAGCGATGGGTTGAAGTCGGTGCCACCAGCGGTGACCTCCTCGTTTGCCTGCTTTAGCGATAGTGAGATGCGGCGACGGTCTAGGTCGATGTCGATTACCTTGACGAATACGTCCTGGTTAACAGCAACAACCTGCTCAGCAAGCTCAATGTGCTTTGAAGATAGCTCTGAGATGTGAACTAGACCCTCGATGCCGTCGGCAACGCGAACGAATGCACCGAAAGGAACCAGCTTGGTTACCTTGCCAGGTGCGTACTGACCGATTGCGTGGGTGCGGGCGAATACCTGCCATGGGTCTTCCTGGGTTGCCTTTAGCGATAGCGACAC
>CAIPNT010000123.1 GCA_903866485.1 uncultured Micrococcales bacterium
CGCACCAGCGCGCCTTTCCCCTATGCTGAAGTGTCGCAAATCCTTATGGTTAGCTTCCTTCCCGGCCCCATCGTTTAGTGGCCTAGGACGCCGCCCTTTCACGGCGGTAGCACGGGTTCGAATCCCGTTGGGGTCACCAGGATGTAAGCTAGTCGGGTTGCAACATGTAAGGCCCTGTAGCGCAGTTGGTTAGCGTGCCGCCCTGTCACGGCGGAGGTCGCGGGTTCAAGTCCCGTCAGGGTCGCAGATGTGAAAGCCCTTCTTCGGAAGGGTTTTTCATCTAGGCGACTGAATAAGTTGTCTGGCTCTGTAGCTCAGTTGGTAGAGCGCACGACTGAAAATCGTGAGGTCACGGGATCGACGCCCGTCGGAGCCACTGAAACTCCCGAGACCATCGCAGTCTCGGGTTTTTCTTTTAACGGGATTTTTCAACCCCTCGAAGTGGTTATCCCAGACATGACAACTACGCGCTCACTAATCGCCCCTGCCACCTCAGCCAACTTTGAAACCGCCGAAATGCCCCTGCGCCCACTCGGCCCAAAGAGTGTAAAAATCAAGATTGCCTATTCGGGCATTTGCCACAGCGACATTCACCAGGTGCGCGGCGAATGGTCGGCGGGAAACTTTCCGATGGTGCCCGGCCACGAAATCGCCGGACACATCGTTGAGGTTGGCTCTGATGTCACTAAGTTCAAGGTTGGCGACCGCGCCGGCGTTGGCGTTTTTGTCGACTCTTGCCGCGAGTGCGAAAACTGCAAGAACGGCTTCGAAAACCAGTGCCTAAACGGTTCAGTTGGCACCTATAACTCACGCCACAAAGATGGCACAATCTCGTATGGCGGATACGCCCACGAGTTGGTCGTCGACGAGCACTTTGCACTTCACATTCCCGAGGGTCTTGATATGGCCGCGGCCGCACCGCTGCTTTGCGCCGGAATCACCGTCTATTCACCGCTAAAGCGCTGGAACGTAGGCCCTGGCAAGAAGGTCGCCATCCTGGGTCTGGGTGGTTTGGGTCACCTCGCCGTAAAGATCGCAGTGGCGCTTGGAGCAGACGTAACGGTGCTTGGACACTCACTGGCCAAGAAGGACGACGCGCTGAACTTTGGTGCGCATGACTATCGCAGCACCGAAGATGCATTCGCGAACCTCAAGGGCAGCTTCGACATGATCTTGAACACCACCTCAGCCGATTTAAATGTTGACGGCTTGCTGTCGCTTTTGCGCATGCACGGCGCCCTGGTCAATGTTGGCCTGCCTGGCAACAGCCAGAGCTACAACCCCTTCAGCATCATCGGCGGCGGCAAGTCGATTGCCGGCTCGAACACTGGTGGAATCCCTGAGACCCAGCAGATGCTCGACTTCTGTGCCGAGCACGGCATCGTGGCCACCATCGAATTATTGGACGCCTCCAATCCGTCAACAATCGATGCGGCATATGACCGAGTTGTTGCCAGCGACGTTCGCTATCGCTTCGTGATCGACGCAGCCACCATCTAATTCAAAACGAATCTGTTATCAAAATCACCGACTGGAAGAACCTGTAACCATGACTAAAACACGCAACCGCTGGATTGGCCTTGTCTTTATCTCGATGGCGATTTCACTCGTCATCATCGATGGAACAATCGTCAACACCATTTTTCCGCACGTTATCGAGGCACTAAAGCTCACCTCAACCCAGGTTCAGTGGGTTCAAGAGAGCTATGTCTTGGTCTTCGCATCTTTGCTCTTGGTTTGGGGTTCGCTCGCCGACCGCATCGGACGACGACTCTTGCTGGTGATTGGTTTGGGCATTTTCGTGGCCGCCTCAATGTGGGCCGGCCTCAGCAATGACGCATCCTCGATGATTTTGGCTCGCGTGGTTCAGGGCTTCGGTGGAGCAATGGTGCTGCCGACCACGCTTTCTTTGGTCAATGCAAACTTTCAGGGCAAAGAGCGCGGCATCGCGTTTGCAGTCTGGGGCGCGACCATCGGTGGAATGGTTGCCCTTGGCCCAGTTCTAGGTGGCTGGTTGGCAACCGATTTTGGCACGGATGGCTGGCGCCTCGCCTTCAACATCAACCTGCCGCTCGGTCTCATTGTCATCGCCGGTCTTTTGATTTGGGTCACCGAGTCTAAGCAGGCTCACCGTGAGGGTGGCATCGACGTGGTTGGTGCGCTCATCTCAGTTGTCATGTTTTTCACACTTGTGTTTGGGCTAATCCAGGGTCGCGTCTATGGCTGGTGGACCCCGAGCACCAAGAACATTTTTGAAATCGGCGACTTCAAGTGGTCAACCACTGGCCTCTCAGTGATTCCAGTTTCGCTAGCTATTTCGGTGGTCTTCTTCGCACTCTTCGTGGTTTGGGAGCGTGCTCGCGACCGTGCCCACAAGAATGTCTTGCTTGACCTTGCACTTTTCAAGATCGGCTCTTTCCGCAATGGTTCAATTGCGGCCCTGATTATCTCGATGGGTGAGTTTGGTCTTCTATTTGCGATTCCACTTTGGCTGCAAAACGTCGAGGGGCTAAGCGCCATTTCTTCTGGCCTGGTCTTGCTGTGGCTCGCCGGTGGCGCCTTCTTGGCTTCGGGCGTCGGCGGTGCGATGAGCGGCAAACTTCCGGCGGTGCAGGCAGTGCGCATCGGTGTTCTGTTTGAGCTAGTCGGTGTTTCTGGAATTGCAATCGTGGCAACTACCGGCGGCGGATGGTGGCCAGTGGCCCCATTCCTTCTGGTGTATGGCATCGGTGTTGGCCTCGCTACCGCTCAGCTAACCGGCGTGATCATGGTTGATGTGCCGGTCGAAAAGATTGGCCAGGGCTCTGGCTCACAAAGCACTGTGCGTCAAATCGGTTCTGCCCTCGGCATCGCGGTTTTGGGAACCATCCTGTTCACCGCAACTCAGAGCGCAGCAACCAGCAACCTGCAGAGCACCTCGTTTGTTAAGGCCATTCCGGCTGCCGCGCAGTCTGAGTTCATTGACGGCCTAACCAACGCAGTAGTTGACTCATCTGGTGGAGCCCTGCCTCAAATTGGTGCGTCGGTCTTGGCTAAGCACGCAACCCCAGCGCAGGCAGCCGAAGTGCAGACCGCAGCAAACAATGGCTTCACCGATGGCGTCAAGGCCACCGGATGGGCCGCGGCCGGGTTCTTGTTCTTGGGTCTGCTCTCGACCTTCGCAATGGGGTCGCGAAAGCGTCCCGAAGAAGAGTTGCAAACTCAGGCTGCTTAGTCTCTGCCTCAGATTCAGTTGGCCTCATCGCTTTGCGGTGAGGCCAACCTCGTTTAATAGTAGATTTGAGTTCCGTGATTGAAAAGTTGAAACCGAAGCGGCTGTTCTTGGGCAAAAAGCTCTCTAATAAGAGCCTCGAAGGTCAACTTCTGCCAAAGACCATTGCGCTGCCAATCTTCTCTAGCGACCCACTTTCATCGGTTGCCTATGGCCCGCAAGAGCTGCTCATGATTTTGACTCTCGGTGGCGCCAGCTTCTTGGCATTTGCACCTTGGATCGCCGCCGTCGTCGTGCTGTTGCTTCTGGTTATCATCCTCAGCTACCGCAAGGTTGTTGCCGCCTACCCATCAGGTGGTGGTGACTATGAGGTAGCGCAAAAGAACCTTGGCTCAAAGGCCGCGCTAACCGTCGCCGCCGCACTTCTGCTCGACTACGTGATGACTGTCGCGGTGTCGATTGCCTCTGGCGTCGATAACCTGATTTCGGCCTTTCCGGCGCTAGACCCGTGGCGCGTTGCCATCGCCGTGGGATTCATCCTGTTGCTATTGGCAATCAACCTTCGCGGTGTGCGCGAATCAGGCTTCGCCTTTGCGGTGCCGACATACCTATTCTTGAGCACGGTTGCGCTGATGATTTTTACCGGAATCTTCAAGCTGATCACCGGCCAGGTAATTTTGGCGCCATCGGCTAGCTATCATCTTGTGCCAGAGAGCACACTGGTTGCCACCCCGTTTTTGATCGTGATGCTGCTGCTGCGATCGTTTGCTTCAGGTTCGGCTGCACTAACCGGTGTCGAGGCAATCGCCAATGGAGTGCCAGCCTTTCGCGTGCCAAAGATTAAGAACGCCCAGGTCACAATGTCTTGGATGGGGGCCAGCGCCATCTTCATGTTTGCCGGAATCGTAGCCTTCGCACTGATTTCGAAGGTGCACTACCTCGAAGATCCAAAGCTTCAGGGCCACGAGATTATCGGGCCGCAACAGTCGGTTATCGCTCAGTTGGGCACCGCGATTTTCGGTGGCGGTTCGGCACTGTTCTTCATTTTGCAGGCGGCCACCGCCGCCATCCTGTTGCTCGCGGCAAACACCGCTTTCAACGGATTTCCGCTGCTCACCTCGGTGCTTGCCAAGGACGGTTATGCCCCAAAGGCGCTTCTAACTCGAGGTGACCGACTGGTTTATTCAAACGGAATGCTTTCGCTGACCCTAGCCGCCCTGGCAATGATTTTGGTCTTCCAGGCATCGGTGACCGCCCTGATTCAGCTTTATGTTTTGGGTGTTTTCACATCGTTCACCCTTGGCCAGCTGGGCATGCTGAAGCACTGGAAGCGGGGCTTGAAAAAGGGCACGATCTCTCGCAAAGAGGCGACCTCCGGCCGCATCATCAACGGCTTTGGAGCTTCACTCACCGGTGCGGTTTTGGTGATCGTTTCGGTCACCAAATTCACCCACGGCGCCTGGATGGTGTTCATCATCATGCCGTTCCTTTGGGTGGTGATGTGGGCCACCGGTCGCTACTACAAAGCGGTAAACCTCGAAATCGCGCTCGACCCAAACATCAAATTTGGCAGCAAGGGCGACTACGCAGTTGTGCTAATGGACAAGTTGAACAAACCACAGCTCAAGGCCCTGGACTATGCACTTTCGAGTCGTCACACCCGCTTGGATGTGTTGCACGTTGCTGCCGACCCAGAGCACTCGAGAAAGTTTGAGCGCGACTGGAAGAAGTTTGGGCTCGAGGTTCCGCTCAAGATCATTGAAAGCCCGTACCGCGAATTCGGCGCACCACTGGTTGAATACCTGCAAGCACACCGCGCCGAGTTCGGTTCGGAGCGCATCTCGGTTTATATGCCGAAGTTAGTCGTCGGTCACTGGTGGGAGCACATCCTGCACAATCACCGTGCCAACCGCATTCGCAAGCAACTCATGTATGTGCGCGGCGTAATGGTCACCCTCGTGCCATGGCGTCTAGAATCGGCCGAGTATGCAAACCCACTGAGCCGTAGACCACTGCCTGGCG
>CAIPNT010000124.1 GCA_903866485.1 uncultured Micrococcales bacterium
AAACTGAGCAAGGTAACAACCAGATGGTCCACTGCCAACAATGCAGATATTTGGTTGAAGCTGACTCAACACCTTGCTCCCTTTCTCGAAACTCGTTAGTGTGTTTTACAGAACACTAGCACGTGCTAGTATTTTAGCAATCTAGCAAGAAATCAGGAACTTTCAATGTCGCAAGAACCAGAAAACTACAGCTCGACACCGGCGGTCTGCCCCTATTCAGGCGCCACCCTACCTCGACCGTCGGTCAGCAACTTCGAAGCATCCGAGACCACAACAGTGGCATCCAAGATCATTGCTCCGCCCGCCGACGCAAACATTTTTTATGACCCGTTGACCTTTGCCGACTACGACCACCCATACGATGTCTATCGCCAACTTCGCGACAGTGCGCCTGTTTATTTCAGCCCTAGGCTAGGCGTTTGGGTTCTCTCGCGTTACGAAGATGTTCAAGCTGCTTTCAAAAACCACGAGCAAATGATCAGTTCTAAGGGCAACGACATTGATGGCACGCACGACTCTTATGGCAAAGGCAACCTTGTTGCTCAAGACCCACCACGTCACACTGCCTTGCGTCAGGCTGTGCGCAGAGTTTTTGCGCTACGCGAGATTCTCTCGAAAGAAGATGGCCTGCGTGAAGTTGCCCGCGAACTCATTCGTGACATGAAATCGAAAGGCACTGCAGACTTTGCCTCAGATTTTGCTTTGCCATTCGCCTTCAGCGCATCGACAAGCCTCGTTGGTCTGCCAAAGAAAGATATTCCTTTTTTGCTTGAACACCTAGTGAGATCGATGGAGAGATCTGTTGGCGAGCTCGGCGTGCCAGAAGACGCTGCCGTTTCAAATGAAGAGGCCGAAGTCTATATTCAAGAAGTCGTTGACCAACGATTGGCCGCAATTGCCGAAGGCGATGACATCAATCGTTCAGATGTAATCACCCAAGTAGTTGCTGCGTCTGAAAAAGGCAAAGTCGACGCCGATGAAATTGTAGGCCTCACTCACCTGATTTATTCAGCGTCTATCGATGCTCCCTCAGCACTTCTCACCAACATCATGTATGTCTTCGACAAGTTTCCGAATATGGTCAAGTTTCTTCGCGAGACACCATCGATGATTCCCCAGTTTGTTGAAGAGGTTCTGCGTTACGAAACCCCTGGGCAAAATGTTTCGCGCCAAACCACCGAAGAAGTTACTTTTCAGGGCATCACGATTCCCGCTGACTCTCGCGTGATGTTGTTGCAGGCCTCAGCGAACCGCGACGAACGTGTTTTTGAAAACCCAGACATTTTTGACATCACTCGCGATTTCACAAAGGCCAGCAAAATAATCTCATTCGGCGATGGCATCCACGCCTGCATGGGTGCGCCTTTGGCTCGCCTGCTGGCAAAAGTGGCGGTTGAAGAACTTATCGCCCAGGGCGACGAAATTCGCATCGTGGGCTTTCCACAGCGCTGGGCAAAACAGCTAGTGCGCGGTTTCTCGTTTCAACCGATTAAGTTCTACCCAGCAAACTGAAAAGCAGGGCTGCGCTCTAGCGTGAATCGTGACGCAGTTAGAAAGCTAATTAGTTAGTTTCGCAAGTTCAGTAACAAGCGCAACGAGCAGATCTTGGCGATCGCTCATGTCGATGCCCCTAGGGTCAGCGCCAAAAATACCCCGCAGCGGGTTGCCGACGTTGTGTCGGTGCAAACCATACTGGTTGTCATCTGGATCATCGCGAGGATGCTCGTCTAGCGGCGGCAGCTGCTCTAAATGAATTGTCTCGGGCCAAAAGTTTGAAAGCAGAGTGGTTTCAAAGATGCCGGCATGATCGGGCGCCGGCAAGTGTTTAGGCAGCGGCATGTTCACAGACGCAAAAATCGCTTTGAGCTTTGAGCGAGAGAGGTTCCAATCGGCAGCGATGCGCTGCATCAGCTCAAGCTGTTCGTCGGCAAAGTGTCCGGTGAAAATTACAGCCATTTCAACACCCTGGTGCTCGAGCTTTTTAAGTGTTAGTTCAAGTAAAAGTCGAATAGCAGTTGCGTCTTCGGCCATGATCGTCCAGGGGTAACCCATGTGACCACCACCAGTGCCATAAAACAATGGCGGCAAAACTACGCCACCGTGGGCTTCGGCTGCCGCAAGGCAAACCCCGTGAGCGTTGAGAGCATCGAGCCCGATTGGCAGGTGTTCTTGGTGGTACTCGAGGGACCCGACCGGAACATAGACAAGCGAACGCTCTGCTAGTCGTGAATCAATTTCATGGGGGGCTAAAAGCTCAGCACGAACCGCAGCAAAATCGATCACTTGTAATAGTTTCTAGGCCAGTTGAACTCACGAATCTTTTCGAGAAGCTCGGTCGCAAAGGGTTGGCCATCTGAATAGGCAACATTTCGGTCAACGTTTCTAGGATTTCGCATTCCAGGAATCACTGTCGAAACCTGTGCAGAGCTCAATGAATAGCGCATTGCCGCCTCAGCGAGTGAGCCATAGTAGGGAGCAACGAGTGCTTTTAGAGCTTCGGCCTTGGCAAGAGTCTCGCCAAATCTTTCGTTCCTAAATAGTTCGTGAGGCACAGAACCGACCTCCCACGTGCCATAGGTTTCTGGGGTCCAC
>CAIPNT010000125.1 GCA_903866485.1 uncultured Micrococcales bacterium
GGCAACACCAGTTGATTTTGTAAACGTATCTACCGCGGGTCTCGATACCTCGCCGGTTGCCGATGCGCTCGCTGGGCTGCGCGCCAACGAAGCGCGCTACTTCAAGAACAAATACGACCTCGTGTTTACCACCGAACCGGCCGACAAGGCAAAAGACTTGGTCGACTATGTAGCCAAGGTTCTGCTAGAGCGAGACATCATCATCGGGTCGAAGCCGCTTGAGGCAACCGAAATGATGATCGGCACCGTTTGCTGGACCTATGTGTTTTATGAAAGCGGCCTGGCCATCAACGTTTTGTATGACCTAGAGCCTGGCGGCAAGCGCGCAGTGGGCTTCAAGCTCTCAATGGGCATGGATGTTCCAGAAGAGCTGGCCACTAAGTTCAAGTTTGCTCGTCAAAAGTCGAAGCTGGCCGGCGAGATTCGCGGAACCTTCTTCGTGGTCAAAGGCGAATACTAAGACGCAACGCTGGCTGGCGAGCCGGATGACTTCTAGGCGCGAAGAGCCAGCATAAACTGGCCGCCGCCTGCAGTTATTTGAGTTTCGAAATTCATGTCTGGCGCAAAACGTGAGAGTCGATCGAGCAACCACTCCGCTGCTTGATCTGCGTCTGCCTGAGTTGGGCACCGTCCGACGATCTCTCGACCGCCTTTACGGCTCAGCCGTTCAACCGCCTCAAAAATTGGCGCCGGTTCGGCGATGAACAAGTCAGTCGACCATGGCACAACGGGCGAAATCTTGCCCTTCATGGTGTTGCAGGCTCTGTGGGCCAGACGCTCAGCGACCGGCGAGCCCTTTTTTGCCTTGGCTGCGGCATAGTTGTCGATGCTAGGGCCTAGGTCTGAGTTGGTTGAGGCATCCGGGTCGACAGCCGCGTCACACAACCAGCAGCGCCAACCGTCTTTTGTGCCAACTTCGTTCAAATCACTCATAAGAAGCAGATTACGCTATCCAGCATCACACCGACCGCGAGCTTTCGAACTAGTGAACTACCGCTTTTTCGTTTCGAGTTCCGATTAGACCAACGACGGCGGCGGCAGCCAGCAAGATAGCCATAAATAAAGTTACGCCGACAATGTCGAGGCCGAAAATCATGCTGGTCAAAGGGGCAGCGATTGCCCCTCCCAGTGAGTTAGTGAAGCCCATCAAGCCAGCCGCGGTGCCCGCACGGTCGCCATGGTCGCGCATCGCGAGGCCCATGATGTTGGCCATGCAGAAGCCCATTGCCGAGATTGAAAGCGCAAAGCCAACGATAGCGAGCGGCAAACTGTGCAGATGAATGAGATTCAGAACGGTCATAAATGCCGCTGCAAAGATTGCCTGGCTAAGGCCATAGCGCAACAAATTCACACTCGCGAAACGCCTAAGAAGTGACCGGTTGATGGTGTTGGCCGAGAACATCACGATAGTCACAGTTGCAAAGGCAAAGGTGTATTCGGTTGCGGTCAGGTGAAAACCAGTCTCGAGAGCAAAGGGAGCACCCGCGATGAAGACACAAATCTGGCCGAAGAGCAGACCGCCGGTGGCAGCCAAGGCCACAAACCGCGAGTCACGAACGATGTCACCCCAAGCCGCAAATGTTGACTTAAAACTAAGTTGGCTGCGCTTATCTACATCCAGAGTTTCGGGCATCAACCAAGCTGCCATGCCAAGCACCGCGGCACCCATGACGGTCAAGAAAATGAACACCACGTGCCAGTCGCCAAGCAACAAAAGCTGCCCGCCAACCAGTGGCGCAATCACCGGAGCCAAGCTAGAAATGGCGGCCTGAGTCGAATAAAGCCTCGATGCATTGTCACCGGTCGCAATGTCACGAATAAAGGCGTTGTTAATCACAAAGCCACCGGCCGCGGCAAAGCCAAGCAGATAGCGGGCAACAATCATCCAGGTGACATTGGTCGCGGTAAGGCAGCCCACCGAGGCAACAATGAACACCGAAAGCGCGATCAAGAGCGGTTTGCGTCGACCAAGGGCATCAACCAGCGGACCTACAAAAAGCTGACCGGATGCCATTCCAAGCAAACTAGCCGTGATGGTCAGCTGCACCATGGTGTCGCTGGTGTGCATGAACAACATCAAGGCGGGAAGAGCTGGCAGATAGGTATCAAACTGAAATGGGCCAAGCGATGCGATTAGTGAGAGCGTGGCAGTTTGACGTTTTTTGATGCTGGACATTAGGCAAGTGCTTTCTTAATGCGCTGAACCGATGCGGTTTCAGCTGTGCCCAAAGTTTGGGCGAACAGGCTAACTCTAAGCTCTTCGATGAGCCATCTTGCAGTTATCAGCTTGGGCGAGGCATTGTCTTCAAGCGGAAACTTTCCACCGGCAAAGACATAAAGCCCAACTGCCTGATCAAGCTCGATCGAAGCAGCCCGATCGCGCGCCGGATTCTCGGTTAGCTTGTCAATGCGCAGCTTGATGGCCTGCAAATAAACCGGGATGCGAGGCAGGCGCTCGAGCCCGACTCGACTCACCAAATTTGGTTCAAGCAGTTCGGCAATGTGTTGCTTTTCGGAAGCCAAAACTGACAAAAAGTCGAATCCGTTGACCGAAGAAATGGCTTTGGTTGCCTCGCGTGCCGCGTTTGCAATCTTGGTGACTAGCGCCGAAACCTCGAAGCAGCGCTCGACACTTGCAGCCGAGACTGCATCTCGCACCAGTTCGAATTCTCGGCGATTGAAAACTAAACCATCCGCTTCGATTTTTTGAAGTTCTTGGGCCGCCGTTGCCTTGATAACGTCATCTGCGAAGCTTGCAAAGTTTTGATATGGCAGCGAAGCAATGGCTAGTTTCTCGTTTTGCGCTAGGTGAGCTTCCACATATTTAGCTGGGCTGGCCACTGCAGCCTGCACGAGAGCAATGACGCCCTGCTGGTGATGGCGAGCTTGCTCTGACTCGGTTGAAAACAGCCGGATGTCTGCCTGACCCTTGCCCCGGCTGACCAACGCCGGAAAAGCTCGCACGAGGTTGCCGCCGTGCGTTGACTCGATGCTTTGTTCAAGCCGCTCGAAATCCCATGAGGTTAGCCCATCCCGCTCAATCGGAGAGTTGACCTTCTCAACCGCTTTGGCAACAGCCCCTCGTCCCGACTCGGCGAGCTTGGCCTTGAGCGTTGCAAGGTCAACGCTGAGGCCAAGTGGTCGACCTGCAGCGTCTAAAGGGCGGTAGGTCATACGAAGAGAATTTGGCAAGCGGGTCACGTCAAAATCTTCAGCACTGATTTTTGTGCCACTAAGTTGCTGCAGCGTCTTGGCTAAAACCACCAGCAGGTTGCCGTTGGGCTGCTCTGGCAGCTGCGCCAGGGCCTTTGCCGCCCAGTCGGCGGCCGGCACCACATTTTTGCGCTGTGACTTTGGCAGGCTGCGGATCAACTCGGTGATTAGCTCGAGCCTCATGCCCGGCACCAACCATTCAAAAGGGTCTGAATCTAGGGTTGCCAGCAGCGGAAGTGGAACATCAACCGAAACACCATCGTCGATGGCTGATGGGTCAAATCGATAACGCAACTTTAGATTTTGCCCATTGCTCAGCCACTCGGTTGGATGCTCATGTTCATCAGGGGCCAAAGCCTGTTCACCAAGCAGGTCTTCGCGAGTCATAGTCAGCAAGTTTGGGGTGTCGTTCTTGGCCTTACGCCACCAGCCCTCGAACGTGCGAGTTGAAAATACTTCGGCCGGAATTCGATTGACATAGAAGCGGTAGGCGTCGTCTTCATCTGGTGAATGCTGTGGCTTTCGGGCGCGGTCTGCCTCGGCCTGCAACTGCTTCATGAGCGCGCGATTAGCCCGGTCAAATTGTTGTTTCGAATCCCACTCTCCTTGAACCAGTGCGTGACGCACAAACAGTTCGCGGCAGAGTTCGGCATCGATGCGCGAATATTGCATTCGGCGGGAGACCACAATGGGCACACCAAAGAGCATCACGCGCTCGTAGGCAACTACCGAACCCTGAGTCTTCTCCCAGTGCGGCTCGCTAAAGCTGCGCTTGCACAGGTCTCCGGCGAGCGCTTCTGCCCAAGCGGGGTCGATTGCTGCGTTCATCCTGGCGAAAAGGCGACTAGTTTCAACCAGTTCGGCGGTCATGATTGCGGCGGTCGGCTTCTTAGCCATTGTCGAGCCGGGGAAGATGACGAATTTCTTGCCGTTTGAACCGAGGTATTCACCCGGGCCTTTGTTTGCGCCAGGCTTGCCGCTCTTGGCGAGGTCGGCACCCTTTTTCTCACTTAGCTGGCGGAGACCAATTTGGCTGAGCATTCCGGCTAGAAGGCACTTGTGGATGCCATCCGGGTCAATCTTTGGGTTTCCCGGCACAATGCCCAGTGGCTTGGCCACCGAACGCAACTGGCGAATCAAGTCTTGCCATTCGCGCACCCGAAGATAGTTGAGATACTCGCTCTTACAAAGTCTTCTAAAAGCCGAGGATGACAGCTTCTGCTGTTGCTCTTCGATGTAGTTCCAGAGGTTTAGCAAACTCAAGAAGTCGCTCGTAGGGTCGGCAAAGCGCATGTGCATTTGGTCAGCTTGCGGACGTTTGGCCAGAGGTCGCTCTCGAGGATCTTGGATGGTCAGCCCTGCCACGATGATGAGCACCTCGCGCACGAGATCTTGAGTCTTGGCTTCGAGGAGCATGCGGGCAAATCGGGGTTCAATCGGCAGGCGGGCAATGTTCTTACCCATTGGCGTTAGCCGAACTGTCTTGCCCTTGGCGTCCTCTACCGCGCCAAGCTCGGCGAGAAGACCAAGGCCATCCTTGACGCCTCGCTGGTCGGGCGGCTGAATGAACGGAAACTGGGTGATGTCACCTAAACCGAGGTTTGCCGCCTGCAAGATAACCGAGGCCAGGTTGGTGCGGAGAATCTCGGGGTCGGTGAATTCCGGGCGCGATTCAAAATCATCCTCGGCATAGAGGCGAATAACTACACCCGGGCTAGTTCGACCGGTTCGACCAGCACGCTGGTTGGCGCTCGCCTGCGAAATGGCCTCAATCGGCAGGCGCTGCACCTTGGCCTTTGGGCTGTATCGAGAAATGCGGGCGGTTCCGGCATCAATCACGTACTTGATGTTCGGAATCGTGAGGCTAGTCTCGGCCACGTTGGTAGCCAGGATGATGCGACGTCGAACGCCGACCATCTTGCTCGGCTGAAATACCAAGTGTTGCTCCGAGGCACTTAGGCGACCATAGAGAGGCAAGACCTCGGTGCCCTTGGCCAACGCGCCACTGGTGATGCTGCCGGCAATGGCATCCTGGGCATCGCGAATTTCAGACTCGCCAGACAAGAAGACCAAGGTGTCGCCCTCGGCTTCACCCTCGAGCTCCTTAAGAGCCTTGATGATTCCGTCAATGTAGTCGGAGGCCGTGGTTTCTTCATCCGGGTCTATGTCATCGTGGGCTTCACGCGCGGTTGGGCGGTAGCGAACCTCAATTGGGAAGGTACGGCCGGAAACTTCGATGATTGGAGCATCGTTGAAGTGCTTGCTAAAAGAC
>CAIPNT010000126.1 GCA_903866485.1 uncultured Micrococcales bacterium
TATCAACCTCTGGCCCGCCATCGACCTTGACGGCAAAGCCGTGGTTGTGAGCGGTTACCTCTACCTTGCCGGTGGTGCGGTCCATCACCGGCTGGTTGATTCCCCGGTGACCGAAGGTGAGCTTATAGGTTTCAAAACCAAGGGCTCGGCCAAGAAGCTGGTTTCCAAAGCAAATGCCGAAGAATGGAATCTTTTTGGTGAGAATTTCGCGGAGAACCAAGACCTGTTGGCCAGACGCCTCTGGGTCGCCAGGGCCGTTTGAAAAGAACACTGCGTCGGGGTTCGAGGCAATTAATGTCGCCGCGTCAACCTTGGCCGGGAAGACCTCGACCTCTAGGCCACGAGCGGCCATGTGTTCAATGGTCGAACGCTTGATGCCAAGGTCTACGATGGCAACCTTGCCAACCCTGTTGCCTTCTGCAGCTACGGTGTAGGCGACATCCGTAGTTACCTGATCGCTTAGCGAAAGGCCCTTCATCTGAGCCGCAGACTTCACTTGAGCCAAAAGCTCGTCGATCGATGCCTCGGCAGCTTCACCCGAGAACACGCCGGCGCGCATTGAACCGGCCGACCGCAGGTGAATGGTTAGTGCGCGGGTGTCGATGCCCGAGATTGAGACGATGCCGAACTTCTTGAGCTCGCTGTCTAGAGAGTTTTCGGCGCGAAAGTTTGACACGATTCGAGACGGGTCGCGCACCACATAACCGGCAACCCAAACCTTGGACGATTCTTCGTCACGAGCGTTCACACCCGTGTTGCCAATGTGCGGAGCGGTCTGAACCACAATCTGTCCGGCATACGAAGGGTCGGTCAGGGTCTCTTGATAACCGGTCATGCCGGTAGCGAAGACCAACTCGCCAAGGGTTTTGCCCTCGGCGCCGTATGACTGCCCCTTGAAGACTCGGCCGTCTTCAAGCACTAGAAGAGCTGTGCTCATTATTTTGCCTCTCTGTTGCTGAATGATTCGAGCGCGGCCAGAAGCTTTGCTCGATCAGATGTGTCTACCACTCGAAGATGCGTTGAAAGCTCGGTTGAGTCTTGCTTCCAGTCAACGGTGATCAGTCCTTTTGATTCGGTGACTCGGTCGATGGTCACCTGGTTGGTGCTAATTGATTTGATGGCATTCTTGTCGATTGCCAATGGGCGTTCGCCCTTGCGAATCAACTGCAGTCCGCCTTCAAAAACCATTGCGTGCGCGATTCCACGTATGCCCAGCCCATAGGCTCGGATGCGCTCTAGGTGGGCGTTGGCATAGGTGGTGGCAACATAAAACGCGCGCACCTTGAGCACCTGCTTGCCGGCGTCGACGAGTGCCATAGCAGGCTGAGAAAACTCTGCCTCTTGCACCTCAGAGCGAGCCTTCCAGGCGCGAATGGCGGCAAAGACAAAAGCCACGACCAGCAACGCGGCAATGCCGGCAACGATGAATTTTTGCATTATTTACGACCCGATTCGGCTAGTTTGGCATCTCGAACGGTGAAATGACCACGATAAATGGTGTGCACAACGCGACCAGGCAGTTCAAGCCCCACGTATGGCGAGTTCTTAGACTTGGATGCGCTGTCGGCAACCACCTTGCGAGTGACCTTTGGGTCTATGAGCGCGAGGTTCGCAAATGAGCCAACCGCAATCGCCTGACCCTGTTCGGTGTCGCGGCCGATGGCAGCCGGGTTGATTGACAGCACCTCGGCCAGCCGGCCCCAAGAAGACTTGCCACTGTCAATCAAAACCTGCTGAGCGATTGAGGCAGCGGTTTCGAGGCCAAGCATGCCAAAAGCCGCAGCAGACCATTCGCAATCTTTCGACTCGATCGGGTGCGGCGCGTGGTCGGTGGCAATGATGTCGATGGTTCCGTCAATTAGCGCCTCACGAAGAGCTAGCACGTCTGCCTGGGTGCGAAGCGGCGGGTTCACCTTGTAGACGGCGTCATAGCTGCGCACCAGCTCATCGGTTAGCAGCAGGTGGTGAGGGGTGACCTCGGCGGTCACGTGAATGCCGCGAGCCTTGGCCCAGCGCACAATCTCCACCGAACCGGCGGTCGACAGGTGGCAGATGTGCACGCGTGAACCAACGTGCTCGGCGAGCAAAACATCGCGCGCGATGATCGACTCTTCGGCAACCGCAGGCCATCCGGTGAGACCAAGCTCTGCGGATACCGCACCCTCGTTCATCTGGGCGCCCTCGGTTAGGCGCGGCTCCTGAGCGTGCTGGGCAACTACGCCGTCAAATGCCTTCACATACTCGAGAGCGCGGCGCATGAGCACTGGGTCGTGCACGCACTTGCCGTCATCTGAGAAAACGCGAACCTTGGCCTTCGAGTTCGCCATCGCACCAAGTTCGGCCATTTGTTTGCCCGCAAGGCCAACCGTGACTGCACCAATCGGATAAACATCGGCGTATCCCGCCTCGCGACCAAGAGCTGCAACCTGCTCGACAACGCCGGCGGTGTCGGCAACCGGGCTGGTGTTTGCCATCGCGTGTACCGCGGTGAAACCACCCATGGCCGCTGACTGAGTGCCCGTGAGCACGGTTTCGCTCTGTTCGAAGCCAGGTTCGCGCAGGTGTGTGTGCAGATCAACACATCCAGGCAGGGCAACCAGGCCGGTGCAGTCGATCACTTCGGCAGCGATAAGACCAGCTGCGATGGCAACAATCTTGTCGCCATCTACTTGGATGTCGGTGGTCGCGCCATCGCCAATGGTCACATTCTTTAGAACATAGCTGTTAGACATCTGTGGCCCTTTCGCCTGAGAGAAGTGAATACAACACGGCCATTCGCACCGAAACTCCGTTGGCCACCTGCTCGAGCACGGTCGACTGTGGCGAATCTGCCGAGACAGCATCAATTTCTAGGCCTCGGTTCATCGGCCCCGGGTGCATCAAGAACGCAGAAGGCTTAAGGGCCTTTAGTCGGTCGGCATTGAAACCCCAGATTCGCGCATACTCGCGCTCGCTCGGAAAGTACGAGGCATTCATGCGCTCAGCCTGAACTCGAAGCATCATGACGACATCTGGTTTCTCAGTCAGCAGGGTTTCATCAAGTGAATAGTGCAGCTTTGCCTTGAAGTTTGATGCATCTGAAGGCAAAAGGGTTGGCGGGGCAACAAAGTGAACCTCTGCGCCAAGGGTGTTTAGCAGCAACAGGTTTGACCGGGCCACGCGTGAGTGCAGGATGTCGCCAACGATGGCCACCTTTAGCCCGTCGAGGGCCTTGCCCTTTGAGTTATCGCCGTGGATGCGCTTGCGCATTGTGAACGCATCGAGCAGTGCCTGGGTTGGGTGCTCGTGGGTGCCGTCACCGGCATTCACGATCGCACCGTTGATCCAACCGCTGTGGGCAAGCACGTTTGCCGCACCACTTGCGGAGTGGCGAATGACCACCGCGTCGGCGCCCATTGCCTCGAGGGTCTGAGCGGTGTCTTTGAGGCTCTCGCCTTTCGAAACGCTCGAACCCTTGGCGGAGAAATTAATCACGTCTGCAGAGAGCCGTTTCGCGGCAAGTTCGAACGAGATTCGAGTGCGGGTCGAGTCTTCAAAAAACAGGTTCACCACGGTCTTGCCGCGCAGGGTTGGTAGTTTTTTAATCTCGCGGTCGTTGACATCTGCCATGCCCTCGGCGATGTCGAGAATCTCGATTGCCTGGTCGCGGGTTAGGTCTGCCGCCGAAAGTAGGTATTTGTTCATGACTCGATAACCACCGAATTCTCTGAATCAGACTCAGTTAGTTGAACGCGAATGCGTTCTTCTCTTGAAGTAGGCAGGTTTTTGCCAACGAAATCGGCGCGAATCGGCAGTTCTCGGTGTCCGCGGTCAACCAGGACGGCTAGTTTTACGGCTCGGGGCCGACCAAAGTCGTTCAGCGCATCAAGCGCGGCACGGATGGTGCGTCCACTGAACAGAACATCGTCGACCAAAACCACTACCTTGTCGTCGATGCCCTGAGAGGGAATCTGGGTTTCGGTGACTGCACGAGTTGGCTTTGAGGCTAGGTCATCGCGATACATTGTGATGTCAAGGCGGCCCAACAGCTGCGATAGGTCGGTGTCTGGTTCGTTGCGGGCGATCACCTTAGCGATGCGCTCGGCAAGCAAAACGCCTCGAGTTGGAATGCCCAAAATGACCAGATTGTGAGTGCCACTCTTCTGCAGTGCAGTGTTGGCTTCGAGAATTTCGTGGGCAATGCGCGTAACGGCGCGATCAATGTCGTCGCTGCTCAAGACGGTGCGTGAAGACACGCCCACCTCCTTCTCCGCCTCTCTGGACGGTCTTAAAGGATGTTTGAAAAAGTCTAGCAGTGCTTGGCGTTACTTGGCGCTGGTGGTCGCCGAAATTCGAGACAAAAGCCCGTTGATGAAGGCTCCAGAGTCATCGGTTGACAACTCTTTGGCCATTTCAACTGCTTCGTTGATTGCCACGGCGTTTGGAACCTCATCGTTGTGCAAAATTTCCCAGGCGGCGCAACGCAAAATTGCGCGATCCAGGTTTGGCATGCGGTCTAGCGCCCATCCTTGCGAATAGGTGTCGAGAAGATCGTCGATTTCATCGTGAAACTCGATGACTCCGTTGACGATATCGCGGGCATAGCCAAATATCTCGCCCTGGTTTTGACGGTCGGCGGTTAAGGTGGCAACCTCGTCGAGCAGGGTTAGCGGTGAAATCTTGCGAAGGTCCGCGGCAAACACTGCATCGACGGCGCGCTTGCGCGCCTTAGTTCTTGCGCTCAACTTGACTAGTCGGTGACGCGGCCGAGGTAGTCACCGGTGCGGGTGTCTACGCGTACGCGAGTTCCGTTGTCAACAAATAGCGGAACCTGAATCTGCAAGCCGGTCTCGACGGTTGCCGGCTTGGTGCCACCTGATGAGCGGTCGCCCTGAAGGCCAGGCTCGGTGTAGGTGATTTCGAGCACAACAGATGCTGGAAGCTCAACATAGATTGGGTTGCCCTCGTGCATAGCCACGGTGGCTTCCTGGTTCTCAAGCAGGTAGTTGACGGCGTCGCCAACGGTAGCCTCCGAAAGGGTTACCTGGTCGAAAGTGTCGGCATCCATGAAGATGAA
>CAIPNT010000127.1 GCA_903866485.1 uncultured Micrococcales bacterium
GGCGCTACAGGTGCCACCGGTGCACAAGGCCCGGCAGGCCCAACCGGAGCAACTGGCCCTCGAGGCGCAGATGGAAACGCCGGCGGTCCACTGAGCGTGAGTTACCCGCGGCCCGAAAAACTAGATTTGAGTAACCAAGTTTTCAGCCTTGAGAATGGAACCTACGTTTTGCCCGATGGCAAGGAAGGCCAGTTGGTCTACTTTACGACCACCGATGCGGCAGACATTGCGAGAATTGATGTGACCGTTTCACACTTGCGTTACACGCACGGTTCCGAGGTGCGCACCGAAGCAGATGACCCGTGGACGCCATTCGACGTTAACCTGTCGCCGGTAACAATGGTGAGCGCCATCTTCACGCATGGCGCCTGGAACGTTAGTGGCGGTAAAACCCACTAACCTCATTACCCCGCTAGCCCAGGTTGCCGAACGCAGAGTCAAACACGTTGGTCGCCTCTTCGCCCAGCAACTTGCGAACGCGAGGAACCACCTCGGTTGCGTAGAGCTCAATCGAAGTCATCAGGTGCTCGTGTGGCACCGGCCCGTTGTCATATTTCATGTCAAAACGCGAGGCGCCAACCGAAGAAATCGCGTGAGCAATCTTCTTGGCAACGGTGTCAGGCGAACCAACATAGAGCGAACCGTGTTCAACCTCTTGGATGAAGTGACCCTTGCTTGCCGGACCCCATCCGCGTTCGCGACCAAGGCGGTCAATGAATTTTTCGTAGTAAGGCCAAACCAATTCGCGAGCCTCTGCATCGGTGGCCGCAATGTGACCGGGTGAGTGAATCGAGATCGGCAGCGAACTCTTGCCAAACTTCTCGAGGGCCTCGTGATAGAGGTTTGCGTAAGGCGCAAAGCGAGCCGGGTCGCCACCGATGATCGCCAGCGCCATCGGAATGCCTAGTCGAGCAGCACGGATAACCGACTCTGGGCTGCCGCCAACCCCGACGCGCATCTTCATGGCACCAGACTCGGTCTTTGGGTAGACCTCTTGGTTGGTCAAACTCTTGCGAGTTGTTCCGTGCCAGGTGACCGGCTGCTCTTTGAACAGCTCGACCAAGAGCTCAAGCTTCTCTTCAAAAAGCACGTTATAGTCGCTGAGCTCATATCCAAACAGCGGAAAAGACTCAGTGAACGAGCCGCGACCGGCGGTGATTTCGGCGCGACCATTTGACAGGGCATCGATGGTGGCAAAACGCTGATATACGCGCACCGGGTCTTCGCTCGAAAGCACGGTTACACCGGTGCCCAAGTTGAGGTTCTTGGTCACAGTTGCGATGCCGGCGAGAACTGTGTCTGGCGCAGAAACCGCAAAGTCGTCACGGTGGTGTTCGCCGACGTTGATGCCATAGAGCCCGAGCTCGTCGGCCAGTTTGGCCTGCTCAACGATGTTGCGAATAACCTGCGCTGCGGTTTCTGGCGTGCCATCGGTTTTGACACTCATGCCACCGAAGGTGTCTAGGCCGAACTTGATTTCTGCTGGATTGATTGCGTTCACGGCTCAAGTCTAAATGCGCCGATGAAGTCTGTCTAGTGGGGGTTTACTAAACTGGCTGATAGATTGGCAACAACCCCATCTTTGGAGAGGCGAACCATTCATGACCAACCGACCAAACACACGCGCCAAGTCAAAGATCACCGGAGACCAGTTTGCTGAGTTTGCCGCCACCCGACGCAGCACTCGCGACTTCTTGCCAACGCCTATCCCCCAAGATGTGCTGGATGAGATCTTGCGCGACGCCATGTGTGCGCCATCCTGGTCAAACACCAAGCCGATTCTTGTGGCAATAGCCTCGGGCGAGAAGCGCGATCGACTTGCCGCCGAATTCTCGAACCACTGGAAGGCGGTTCAAAAGGCTCGCTCTGGCGGGTTCTGGCCCAAGCTTCGCCTGTTGATCACCCGTTATGGGCTGCCGAGCAGCAACCGATTTATATCTAAACCTTATGTGCCGTCGCTCTTGCCTCGCGCTCAGCGAGTTGGCAAAGAAATGCTTGGCTCGATGGGTATTGAGCGCGGCGACATGGCCGGCCGCAATGCCAGCTGGGCACGAAACTATGACTTCTTTGGTGCACCAACCGAGCTGTTTATCTTTTCGCACAAGTCACTCGGCAACTTTGCTGCCAACGATGCCGGACTATTTGTGCAAAACCTGATGCTTTCAGCTCACGCTCGAGGCCTCGGCACCTGCGCTCAAGGAGCCCTGTCTACCTGGGAGAACGTGGTGCGCGGCGAGTTCGAAGTGCCGGCCGACTATGGCTTCTTATATGGCATAGCGATCGGTTACCCGAGTGACGCCAAAATCAACGACTTCGGGGCACACCGCCTAGACATCGAAGAAATCGTGGTGCGCTGAGGTTGAACCCAGAGCAGCCTAGGCGCGCACCCATTCACGCGAGACCGCAAATCGCTCAATAATCTCGGCAATCGGGTCGACGCCGATGCCTGGCCCGGTTGGCACATCGATGTGGCCGTCGACGAGCACAAATGGCTCGGTTAGGTCAGTCTCGAAATAGCGGCTCGATGCCGAAGTGTCGCCCGGCAGGGTGAAACCAGGCATTGCTGCAAGCGCCAGGTTTGCCGCCCGGCCGATGCCAGTCTCGAGCATGCCACCACACCAAACTGGGATGCCCGCGGCAACCGAAACATCGTGAATCTTCTTTGACTCGATGTAGCCGCCAACACGCGACGGCTTGATGTTGATAATCTCAGCCGCGCCAAGCTCGATGGCATCCCGTGCAATGTCTGCCGACACAATGCTTTCATCCAAGCAAACCGGGGTGTCGATGTAATCGGCCAGTTTTGCGTGACCCAAGACATCTTCTTCATTGATTGGCTGCTCGATCAACAGCAAGTTGAACTCATCCAAGCGCTTCAAAAGATCGAAGTCTTCGCGGGTGTATGCGGTGTTGGCGTCAACCTGCAGAAGCAGGTCATCGCCAAACTTTTCGCGCACCATCTTGACCGGCTCATAATCCCAGCCCGGCTCAATCTTGAGCTTGATGCGCACATAACCCTCGGCGAGGTAGCCGGCGACAAAGCGCTCAAGCTCATCCATGCTGTTCATGATTCCAACCGAGACGCCAGATGGCACGCGGGTCTTGGTTGCCCCCAAATAGGTGGCCAACGACATGTTGGCCGCGCGCAACTGAGCGTCGAGAATCGAGGTTTCAAGTGCGGCCTTGGCCATTCGGTGACCCTTGGCCCAGTGCAGGGTTGGGGCAATTGCCTCGGCAGTGAGGTCGTTGCCGAGCTTGAATAGGTCGGGCAGCAAGAACTGCTTCATGACGGCCATTGCGCCGGTGTGATATTCGCTTGAATAGTCTGGGCGGTCGTTGGCTCCACACTCTGCCCAGCCCTCGCCGACATCTGTTATCGCGTGCGCCCACACCACCTCGTGCACGTTTACCGAACTGAACGAGGTGCGAAATGCCGACTTCAACGGCACGTTCAAACGGATGAGTTCGACAGCTTCGAGTTTCAACTTAGTTCTCCTGTTTTTCTAAAACCAATGATTGGCGGTCAAGCATTCCGGTCACGCGGTATCCTTCGGCGATTGCCGGTTCAAGTTGCTGGCGCACTCGAGCCCTCCACTGACGGGCCTCATTCAAATCGGTCTTGCGCAGCGACTCGATGTCTGCCGGCAACTCAACCACGATGGCCTCGACGGTTGCCTCGGTTTGGCTCTGCAGCGCCTCGGCGGTGGCGAAAGTGGCACTCGGGGTGACCGACCAATAGGCGAATAGCCGATCTGAGTCATCGCCTGCGTTGATGGCGTCGGTCATGGTGCCATAAAAATTTGGCAGATAGTCGATGCCGATGGCGCCCAGTTTTTCAAAGTTAAACACAGAGTTGCGGCGCACCAGCGGATCAAAGGTCCAGGTGATTGCGTCTAACTTTCGCTCGGCAGCCCACTCACGTTGATGCAGCTTCAGCGCATGGCCGATGCCCGCAACTGTGGCGGCTGTGACGTGCGAATGCAGGATGCGTTGCCCGGCAAACTCACCAGCGTCGGCATCTAGCGTGCCCTGAAAACCGAAAGACGCACCGACGATTTGGCTATCCAGTTTGGCGATTGCCGAATAGCCGCCAACGTGCTGCGCGGCGAGCGCCAGGTCAAATGGCACAACCTCGGGGCCGTCGGCCCATACCTGCCTAAAGAATGCGCTCATCGCCTCGGTGTCGGCAATCGTCTGAACGATTTGCACCAGCGGGGTTTGATTCATGATGAGCCTTTGATTTGAAAAGTGAAAGGGGCGGGCACCCGACCTAAGCCGCGAACCCGCCCCAAACCACTCTTTTGATTCTTGGATTACTTCTTGGTGCCGTTGATGCTGGCGGTGGTGATTCCAAATGAGGTTAGGTTCCACTTGGCAAGAATCTTGCCGTAGGTGCCATCATCCATTAGCGACTGAACTGCTGCCTGGATTGCCTTGGTTAGACCGGTGTTGGCCTTCAAGACACCGATGCCGGTGAATACGGTCTCATAACCGTTTGGGTTTGCAGCATCGGTGATTAGGTCAAAGTACTGACCGTTTCCGGCGGTCTGTGCGTTGTAAGCAGCAACCGGTGAGTCCATTACGTCTGCAACACCCTTGCCGGCGCGAAGTGCGCTTAAGGCGTCTGGGTCGGCAGGGTACTCGTTGATAACAACTGGGCCCTTGCCGGCAGCCTTACACTGTGGGGTTAGCGCCTTGAGCATGTCGCCCTGAACGGTTGCCTTCTGGATGGTCACTGGCTGACCACAGAGGTCGAGAAGAGTCTTGATGCCCTGTGGGTTGCCCTTGGCAACAACAATTGAGAAGCCACCCTTGAAGTAGTCAACGAAGTCTACGGTCTTCTGACGGTCAACGGTGTCGTTCATGCTCGACATGATGATGTCGTGGTTGCCGGCCTGAAGTGACGGGATGATGGTGTCGAAAGCCTGCTTGTTGAAGCTGACCGTGACGCCAAGCTTCTGACCGATTGACTGTGAAAGGTCATAGTCGAAACCGGTTGGCATGTTTGATGAGTCAAACATCTCCATTGGTGCATAAGGGATGTCTGAAGCTGCGTTGATGCCGGCGGTCTGATACTTGGCTGGCAATAGTGCAGCAGCGGTTGCATCTTTAGCGACGGTTGGCAGCGCCGCTGGTGCAGCAGTGGTGGCCGAAGCCGATGGGGTGCTGGCTGGGGTTGATGCACAACCGGCCATGATTAGAACTGCAGAGGTTGCCATTGCGGCAACGGCTGCAAACTTCATCTTTGACATTGATTCTCCTAATTTGGTTGATGCGGTTTTAAAGCACGCTGTTGATGAATGCCTTGGTGCGTTCGTGCTGAGGGTTATCAAGCACCTGAGCCGGTGAGCCGGCCTCGACCACAACACCCTTATCCATGAAGACAACGGTGTCGGCAACCTCGCGGGCAAAGCCCATCTCGTGGGTTACCACGATCATGGTCATGCCCTCTTTGGCCAGGTCGCGCATGACGTCAAGAACGTCACCAACCAACTCTGGGTCAAGGGCCGAGGTTGGCTCATCAAACAGCATGAGCTTTGGCTCCATCGCCAGGGCGCGCGCGATTGCAACGCGCTGCTGCTGACCGCCCGAAAGTTGCGATGGATAGTGGTCAAACTTGTCGCCCAAACCAACACGTTCGAGCAGCGCCATACCGCGCTTTTTAGCCTGCGCCGAAGATTCGCCATTGACGCCAATTGGCGCCTCGATAACGTTTTCGAGTGCGGTCAGGTGTGGAAACAGGTTGAAGCGCTGAAACACCATTCCGATGTGGCGGCGTTGAGCTGCGATGGCCGAAGGCTTCATCTCGTGCAGCACGTCACCAGCCTGGCGATAACCCATGAGGTCGCCATCAACATAGATGCGGCCTCCGTTGATGGTTTCGAGGTGGTTGATGCAACGCAAGAAGGTTGACTTGCCAGAACCGGATGGGCCAAGCAGCACCAAGACCTGCCCCTGTTCAACACTTAGCGTGATGCCCTTGAGCACCTCGTTTGAACCGAAAGATTTGCGAACGCTGCGTGCGTCTACCATTAGGCGACTCATGCTGACACCTGCTTCTTGCCAAAGCCGAACATTCGGCTGCGGGCTGTGGTTACGTTAAAACCCTTGCCATACTTCTTTTCGAGCTGACGCTGCGGAATCGAGAGCACGGTGGTCATCACCAGATACCAGAAGCCGGCAACGACCAGAAGCTCAACCTGAGCCAGGTTTTGAGCCGAGATCATGGTCGACTGGGTATAAAGCTCAAGCACCGCAACCACCTCAAGCAAGGCGGTGTTCTTAAGCATCGAGATGAACTCGTTGCCCATTGGCGGAATGATCACGCGCATCGCCTGCGGCAAAATGATGCGGCGCAGAGTGTAGCCACCGCGCATGCCAAGCGAGGCAGCTGCCTCCATCTGGCCACCATCAACCGACAGGATGCCGGCGCGCACGATCTCGGCCGAGTAGGCGGCTTCGTTGAGCGATAGCGCGATGATGCCGGCGGCAAGCGAAGGAATGATGGCGCTCGTGGCACCATGCACAAACACGACGCTGGTGAACGGAATGCCGATGGTGAGCGTTGGATAAATAATGCCCAGGTAGCCCCAGAAAACAATCTGCAGCAGCAGCGGAGTGCCGCGGAAGAACCCGATGAAAGCACTGGCCACCAGCTTGAGCAGCGGGTTAGGCGAAAGCTTCATGACCGCCAAGACCACTGCAAGGATGGTGGCGATAAGCATCGCGATGATGGTGATGACCACCGTCAGAACCGCGCCGTTTAGAATCTGCGGGTTAAAAAGGTATTGAGCGATGATCTGGTGGTTGATCGATGGAGACGACCAGAGCGAATAAACGAATAGGCCAAGAATGCCGATGACAAGAACACCGGATACCCAGCGCCAAGGGTGTCGAAGCGGCTTGGCTACGACGTCATCGTCGTTGACTTGTGCGGCTGGGGATGCTGCCATGTTTTAAAACCTTTATTTAACGGAGACAACCAAAAGCCTAAGGGTTCAGAGTTCACTAAGTGGCTCCGTTATAAAAGGTTTATCTAACTTGTAACAAAGCGCTTGGGTGATTCAAGCAAGCAAATTTAGTCGGCAGCGGCGAGCTGACCGCACGCACCATCAATCTCTTTGCCTCTGGTGTCGCGCAAGGTGGTCGGAATTCCGGCCCGCTCGAGGCGATAAATGAACTCACGGGTGACATCACTGGTTGACGCCGTCCAGATCGACCCCGGGGTCGGGTTGAGCGGAATCGGGTTGACATGCACCCAGCCCTTGCCGCGCTCGTTGAGCTTTTGCGCGAGCAGATCGGCACGCCAGGCATGGTCGTTCATGTCTTTGATCAGCGCATACTCGATCGAAACTCGGCGACCGGTGGCGTCAAAATAGGCGCGGGCCGCGTCCAATACCTCGTCTACCTTCCACTTTGAATTCACCGGGATGAGCTCATCGCGCAGCCCGTCATCCGGCGCGTGAAGTGAAAGCGCGAAGGTGACCGGCACCTTTTCGGCGGTGAGTTTTTCAATGCCCGGCAGCAGGCCTACGGTTGACACCGTGATGTTGCGGGCAGACATTCCGAGACCCTCGGGTTGCGGCGCAATCATGGTGCGCACGGCCTTCATCACGCGGCTGTAGTTTGCCAGCGGCTCACCCATGCCCATAAACACGATGTTGGTCACCCGGTCTGGCGAGTCGGCCAGCTTGGCTTTTGAACCACCGAGTTCACCGGCGGCAATCACCTGGTTGGCGCGAACGATTTGATCGACGATTTCGCCGGCCGACATGTTGCGGGTTAGGCCGGCCTGGCCGGTGGCACAGAACGGGCAGTTCATGCCGCAGCCGGCTTGGCTTGAAATGCACAGCGTGATGCGGCCGGTGTATCGCATGAGCACCGACTCGACCAAGGCGCCATCGTGCAGCCTCCACAAAAACTTGATGGTGTCGCCGTTGTCAGTCTGCAGGCGCTTGACCTGAGTGAGCAGTTGCGGCAGAAGTGCCGCCGCGAGTTCTTCACGACCAGCTGCCGGCAAGTCAGTCATGTCGGCAGGGTCGCTGGTGTAATGCGTGAAATAGTGGGCTGCGATCTGCTTGGCTCTAAAGGCCGGAGCGCCAATCTCATTCATTTTTGCCGCACGCTCATCGGCTGTTAAGTCGACCAGGTGCACCGGTGGCTTTCCGCGCTTTACCTCGGCAAACTGCAGCAGTGGCTTGCCGGTTTTTTCATCCAGCTTCTGCTTCCAGCCTTCGGTGGCAGGTCTAACCTGAGGCCTCAAAGGTGCCCCGGCTGTTGGCTCTGGCGACATGTGAGGCTCCTAGTTGATTAGCTATTGCTGCTCGGCCGCCGCGATTTTGCAGTTTGCGACCTTGCTTCGATATTAGTTTGCCGGCGGCCAAACGGGCACCCGGGCCGGCGGCAAAGCCCATGGATGCGCCAGACGCGCAAGCGCTTGCGATTCATCGGCGGTTTTTAGTCAGCCCATTTATAGAAACGTTGTAAAAACTTGACCAAAAAGCGGTGTAACCGCTTACAGTTTGGATTTATAGTTGACGAAGCAATCGATCAAAAGAATCGAACACGTTTCGTGCGCCCGGTTCAAGGAGGAACAATGTCAGGTGTCAGCGTCTTGGTTTATGCCGAGCGAGTCGGCGGTTCGCTGGGTCACATCGAAAAGCTTCTTCACGGCCCACTGGCCGACTTCAACGGCATCCATGTTCTTCCGTTCTTTCACCCATACGACGGCGACGACGCAGGCTTCGACCCAATCGACCACAAAATTGTTGACCCGCGCCTTGGCAACTGGTCAGATTTCAAGCGCATCTCTGAAACCCACGAGCTAACCGCCGATCTAATCGTTAACCATGCCTCGGCTCTGTCACCAGAGTTCATCGACTGGCAAGAGAAGGGTGACAAGTCAGATTACGCCGGACTCTTTCTAACCTTCGACACCGTTTTTCCAAACGGCGGCACCGAAGATGGCATCACCTCTTTCTATCGCCCACGCCCGGGAATGCCATTCACAGCATATGAGGTAGCCGGCAAGCGCCGCCTAGTGTGGACCACCTTCATGCCATCGCAGGTAGATATCGACATCAAGCACGAAAAGGGCCAGGCATACCTGCGCTCGGTGCTTGACGCCCTAAAGTCTGGCGGAGTCAAGGTTGTGCGTCTCGACGCCGTTGGCTATGCGGTTAAGACCCCTGGCACCGACTCTTTCATGACCAAAGAGACCCTCGAGTTTGTTGAAGAGATCGCCGATTTGATTCGCTCGTACGACATGCGCGTCTTGGTTGAGGTGCACGCTCACTACACCCAACAGCTCGAGATTGCTCCGCTGGTTGACCTGATCTATGACTTTCAAACCGCCCCGTTGCTGCTGCACTCATTCTTCACTGGCACTGTCGACCGCCTAGACAACTGGTTCAAGATTCGCCCGGCAAACTGCCTCAACGTGCTTGACACCCACGACGGCTATGGAGTCATCGACGGCGGCCCGATCAATGGTCGCCCAGGGCTTATCACCCAGGATGAGATGGCCTACATCTTTAAGAAGGCCGAAGAGAACACCAACGGTCACAGCGCCATCGCATCGGTTGTGCCACAGTGGTTCACCCTGCCACACCAGATCAACGCGACCCTGCCAAACATCGTGGCCGACGACACCGCCTATGTGATTATGCGCGCGGTTCAGTTCTTCTTGCCTGGTGAACCACAGATTTACTATGTTGGTCTGTTCAATGGCATGGATGACGTTGAACTATTCAACAAGACAGGCCAGGGTCGCGACGTAAACCGCCACAACTACACCCCGGCCGAGATTGACGCTGCTCTGCAGCAGCCGGTCACCAAGGCCATCCTCGGTCTGGCTCGCCTGCGCAAACTATCGGTGTTCAACGGCCAGTTCAGCTGGGCAGTCACCGGTGGCGACAGCCTGCGTCTCGACTGGATCAGCGGCTCAGACAGCCTGTCGCTCGAGTTCACCACCAAGGTGGGCGCGGCAGACTTCAAGGTTTCAATCAGCGACGCCAGCAGCACTCGCAGCTATTCGACCATCGAAGAGCTGGGTTCGGCCAACTAAACTCGCTTACCCTTGAAGGTATGAATCTTGATGACCTTCTCGAGTGTGCTCTTGCCGCAGCCAACATCGGTGCGGCCGAGCTGAAGCAACGCTTTCGCGGTCCACTGCAAATCAGCTCGAAAACCTCACCCGAAGATCACGTCACCGACGCCGACCTAGCCTCTGAGGCGATGGTGCGCGCGGCAATCGGCGAGCGCCGACCAAACGACACCATCACCGGCGAAGAGCTGGCAAATCAGGTTGGCGAGCACGCTGAGGTTCGCTGGAGCATTGACCCACTAGATGGCACGGTCAACTACACCCGAGGCTTTCCAAACTATTGCACTTCGGTTGGCGCCGCCTCGGTCGAAACCGGCGAGTGGTTGGTTGGTGCTGTTGTGGCTCCATCGCTTGGCCTCACCTACTATGCCAAGCGGGGCGGTGGCGCGTTTGTGATTCGGGATGGGCAGCACATCCAGCTGTTTGGCCCACCGGCAGAACGAGCCACCAAGATTGTTGCCACAGGGTTTTCTTATCAGGCCGAAAAGCGCATTCCGCAGTTGCAAAAACTGATTGAACTAATGCCAGAGTTTGTTGATATTCGCAGGATGGGTTCTGCCGCGCTTGACATTTGCGCGGTAGCCGAAGGCGCCATCGACGCCTACTATGAGGCCGACATCAAAGAGTATGACTGGGCGGCCTCGGCGCTGATCGCTGAGGAGGCAGGGCTAACTGTGCAGCGCCCCGCCTACGTTGGCGATCTGTGCCACGTCAGGCGCTAGCCTTGGCGTGCAGCTCGAGCTTTGTATAAAGGTCTTCGAGCAGCTAGTTAGCCGGCTGGAACCTCAGCGTGGCAAGTGTCTTGGTCGCGTATCGAACTCGCAAAGTCGTAGCCGGTGCGATCATACGATTGAAAGTTCCGACACCACTTTGGTTGAGTTTTATTGAGCCTAGAACACGATATAGACCGTTGTTCTTGACCGAGCTCTCAATGCCAACTCTTTTGTTTGCATAAGCTGCCCCGAGGCTAATCAGAACACTCCTGACCCCGACGACAATGGGAACAGCAAGCACGTTCAATTTGACCGGCTTCGAGCTTGAGTGCAGATAGATTTCATCGCCAGCCTTGATAGCAACCACGGCACAAGCTCCGGGCTTTATACCCTTGACAACGCCGGTGCTCGATACGCTGCAGGTAGCAGGAGTGTTGGATTGGTAGAGCACAACGCCGACACCTGAACCGCCCTTTGAAACCAAGGCGCTGGTGGCGTTGACATACAAAGTCACAGCCTTTGCACTGACAGTTTGCTGCACTGGTTGTGCTTTTTTCAAACCATACACCGTCAGGTGATTTGAAAGAATAATCACCGTTCCGTCCTGGTCTAGGTAATAGCCGTCGGTCATGCCACTAGGCAAAACCGATGAAGAAATCATTGGAATTGGCAGCCAAATTAGCCCATCCTCGGATTTGGCCACCACTAAGGCACCCTTTTGGCTGAGGATGTGAAGCGACATTGGCGATGCCAAACTTTCAACGGGTGCCCCGTTCTTGTCCAGAATTTCAACTTGAACCGAGACAGCTCCGAGACTAAGAGCCGTGTCATTCGATCTAGGGGTGATGCGCACTTGAGCAGCTGCCCCGCTAACGCCCGACGGAATAGCCACTTCAACCGGAACCAAGACACCGGTTGCGCCAACCACATTGACGAGCAAGTCTTTCGACTCATCTAGAGCCAGATTCATCGTCAACTTTTGGCCAATGGTTAGCGTGACGGCAGCCAATGGAATCTTTGTCCACTCGGCATACAACGTTATGTCAGCACCAAACTGATAGATTTCACCCGCATCCAGTTCAAACCCAGTGTGGTTTGAGGTTGAATTCCAGTCATGAAAGACATATCCAGGTCTAACGAATCCGTTTTGCCTAACGGCAGCTGGACCATTGCTGGTCTGCGTTTCGGTTGAACCTGAGGCGGCTCCGTTGCCAAGGAAGGTTATGGTGTGACTGCCAGAGTTGCCTCCACCGATTGGTGCGGGATATTCCCACATCGCATAGAGAGTTGTATCTGAATCGAAGGAATAGGTCGTGGCGTCGTCATAACTGCTGCCGGAACCATCGATTGCAGTGTTCCACTCGTCAAAAACATATCCGGTTTTGGAAAAGCTGTTTGCCTGCAAGGTTGCCGAACCGGCGTGAATCTGGCTTGACATGGTTCCGCTGGTTGCGCCATTACCGTTGAAAGTAACGGTGTGCGCAACCGGAGGAAGGGCAACCCACTGCGCATAAAGAGTCACATCGGCGTCGAATTCATAGATTGAATCATCCGCATAGAAAGTGCCGCCGGTGGTGGCGCTGGTTGACCAACCCTGAAACGTGTATCCCGTTTTCGAGAACGCATTGACGTTCAAGGGCGTCTTCAGGTCAGCGGTTTGAACATCCATGTTTCCGCCAGTCGCCTGGTTTCCGTTGAAAGTGACTCTATGCGCCGATGCATATCGAACAAATCCACTGAAAGTCTGCGAGTAGGTGCTTGGTGATGCTTGGGCAACCGTTGACGTGATCGTGAACGAGTAGGGGCCAGATGAAGTAGGTGTGCCCGACACGTAAGGGTCGCCACCACCGCCCTTGCCACCGCTGGTCAAGTTGACCGCGAGGTCAGGGATGAGTGCAGAACTAGAGATCGAGAAGGTGCCTCTGTCGCCATCGGTGCGAATGCCAACGCCCAGGGTGTCAGAGTAAGGATCATCGGCTATTGGAGAACCGACGGTCAGGTCTCCGAAGGTAGCGATGCCAGAAACCAGGGGTTGCAAGAATCTAGTTGGGGTTCCTGGAGCCTCTGAAATCGAGAAGTCAAAATATGCTGACCGTCGCTGGGAGTCATAGACGTGCAATCGCATTTGATAGGTTCCGGGGGCGATGCAGTTCCACGCAGCATCATTCTGGTAGGTGCCAGTCTGCACCTCTAGAGCTCGATAAATAACTCCGGCTGGAGGTGTTGGCGCCCAGGATGGCGCTGAACTGCTTATGGTAACTGCCGGGCCGTTTTGACAACTGGTGTTTAGGTCGTTGTTTATCGAATTGAATGAACCATCCGAGTAAAAGGGAAAGTTCGCAACTATTGCGTAGCCGGTCTGCGGCGGATTATCGCCGAAACCCGTCAATGCAATGAGCGTGTTCACTCCAAAACCATCCGGCGAGGTGTGAGTGAAGTGGGTTGCGGTCACGGTGTTGATCTGGTTGCTTGCCGTCGCATCAAACATAGCCACGGACGGAGTCACCACTGGCTCGGAATAGCTGAACGCACCAGCAGATCGAAGCCTCGAGCCATCTGGATTTCGAATAATTAGGGTCACTTGACCAGGCGTTGAGTAGGCCGGCATGATTGCACTTATTCGAGTGCTAGTCGCCGAAAGAACCGTCAAATAGTCAGGCGTGCCAGCATCGTCTACCGCCACCGTTACCTGACTATCAAAGCCCGTGCCAACGATGGTGACCACCTGGCCACCAAGCGTTGAACCGGTTGGCGGGTCAATCGTGTCAAGCGTCGGCCGGCAAAGAGAGTCGATCAGCCCAACCACCGTCTGCGAGTCGTGGTCTGGGTCGATCGGCGATGCAATGATGAAGCGATCGTTGAAGACGGCAGTCGGGGTTCCTGAAATAATTCCGGTCTGGCTATTAAGAGATAGCCCGGCCGGCAGTTGGCCGGCTAAGACGCTGAATTGGCCGTCATCCGTGCCATCATCTGGCATTGATACGAATGGATCAATTGGCTGACCCACGCAGCCATAAAGCGAGTCTTGGTTCCATGGTGACGAAGAGGCGCTGGCTGGCTGAACCGGCTCAAAGGGTGAAACCACAGAGAGCGCCAGACCTATGAGAGCGATTGCCCCAACAGTTTTTGCCGCAAATAATTTCACTGGACGGATTGCTTTTGATTCGTGAGACATAGTCCCACCTTCCCCGGCGTTAGCAATCGATAAGTTTCAGTTGCCTTTTATGCCTTAAAGCGAACCTACTCTCTATTTGATTGAGTGCAAACCTAGGCAAGCCTTACCTAATTTTTTTGAATTTGATGCTGTGCACCGCCCGGTGACGACCATTGTCACGTTAGGCGCGAGCTTTGGCGTGCAGCTCTAGCTTTGCATAAGGTCTTCGAGCAGCATTCGGTTGTCAAGCAGCGTATAGACCCTGATTGGTCGCCCGTTCGGATTTGCTCGGTAGAGCCCACTTTCGAGAAGGGTTGGGCAAGGCATGGTTACATAACGACTGCTTGCCGGGTCAGATTCGAACGCACTTTGCAAAGCAGTTAGCAAAACCAGCGGACTGTCACCGAGGCAATAGACCTCACCAGCGCGATAGCCCAAAGCACTGAGCGAGTCGCCGACCTGACCTAGTGCTTGGTAAAGATGTGCGCCGAGGGCACCTTGAGGTGCCACGCGCAACTTGAGTTCGGCGCGGCTGGCCAGCACATGGCGGTATTGATCGCGCGGAATCTGCCACAGCTGCAAGGCGCTGTGGTTAAAGAAAACCAACCCCGAGATCACGTCTTCGTGAAGGTTGTATTCGAGGTCAGGTGCGCCCGGAGGTGGCACTGCCAGACCCTCGTGTTCGTGACCGCCAATCCAAATGACGGTGAGTCGTTCGGCGATACGCGGCTCGATCAGATAGGCGCTGGCAATCTCGGTGAGGCTGGCACCACACACCACAAACAGAGGGGTGTCGGCATCGTCGCGCATCGCCTCTTGAATGATGAAACGAATACCCTCAGATTGCTGAGGAGTGTGCACATTAATCATCGCGGTCGGGGCTCCAGCCAAAACCGATACCTGTCCAGTCTTGCCACAAAGCGACACAATCTTTTCGGCAGCGGCAACCGCTACTGCCACCTCATCTCCATCCGGGCTTTGACCCCACGGGTCGCCCTCGCGAAGGTGGGTGCCGATTATTGCGCGCACCTCGACGCTGGGGCTCAGCAGGTGGTGAGCCAGCTGCACTAGCCCATCCGGGTCGCCCGAAAAATCGTTGTCGATAATTACTCGCATGCGCGGTTGAATCAGGTCGATGTTCCAGGCTTCGGTCATAGATTGCGCTCCTCTGCTTGCAATCTATCGTCAAAACATTGGGTCGAAACCGACTAGTTCAAAGTGTTCGTCTTGAACCCGAATCGCACTAGAGTCGAACCATCCACGAATAGGAGCCGCAATGCCGCTAAGCCCGCTTTTCAAAAACCGCCTGCACCTGCTTTTTGACGAGAGCAAAGGTGAGCGCGAACGCCACCTGGCCTTTGAGGCGCCGCTGAGCGAATATGTTTCGCCGCCTATTGAAACCAAGGATGTGTCGATCGCCGGGCCACTTGGTTCAATCAAGGCTCGCCTCTACCGCCCGGCCGGCAACACCGATGACCTGCCTGGCTTCATCTGGTTTCACGGCGGCGGTTTCATGTTTGGCGATATTGAAATGAACGAGGCAGACATCGTGGCTCGCGAAATTGCGCACCGAGGCGGCATTGCCGTGTTGACCGTCGATTATGCGCTCTGCGGGCCAGAACAGTTCTTTCCGGCGCCACACAACGACGGCATCGCTTCGCTGCGCTGGCTTGCCAACAATGCGAGTGACCTGCACATCGACCGCGACCACATTTTTATTGGCGGCATTAGCGCCGGCGGTGCGTTGGCCGCTTCGGTGGCGATTGCCGACCGTGATTCGGGCGATAACTTTTTGGCCGGCCAGCTTTTGAACTGCCCAGACCTGCACCGCGCCCTGCCGGCCTTTAGCGAAGAGTTGGCCTCCAAGAAAGCAGAAGAGCCGCAGGCCGTTTTCTTTAGCCACGAGATCGTTGACCAACACCACGAGCGTCACATTCGCCCGGGCGACGAGGTTGCCGACTGGTGGTATGCCGGTGATGTGGCAAGCAAGGCCAGATTAGCCCCCGCCCAAATCATCAACTGCGAATATGACGGGTTGCGCGCTTCGGGCGAAGAATATGCTCGCCAACTGGCAGCCGAAGGCGTTGAGGTTGAGGTGCTAACTCAGGCGGGTGTGCCACACGCACACATCAACCGTCATCCGGCAGATTGTGTCGAAATGGATGAGACGCTAAACGAGATGGTTCGCTGGATCAAGGCGCACTGAGCCTCGAACGGCCAGTCCGAGTCGAGGTCTGCAACTAGCCTCGAGTGCCCCGCAGGTGCTGACGCACCAGCTCTTCATACTCGGCTTCGCTGAGGTCATCCGTTTTGCGCGCCTCTTTGCGGTCAGATTTGCGCCAGCGAATCAGCAGCATAATCAGCAGTGGCAGGTCGGCACCCTCGGCAATCATCCAAAGCAGGTTGCCCGAGAAGTGTTGATCGCTGAGCGGGCCTGAAAACCATGATGGCGCGTTGACGGCGACGCGGGTTACGCCATCCATGATTGTGTCGCTGATGCTGAGAACAACGCCCGGAATGGCATCGAGCATGAGCTCCATAAACGCCAGCATGAACTCACCCGTGATAAAGAGGCTGCTGCGATGCGCCTGATGTGAAACCAACGGCAAGACCATGATTAGGCCGAGCATCGGTACCAAAACAGAGATCAGGTTTTCGGCCAAATAACTTTGACGCACCACACCGGCAATCGGAGTGATGAAAAACATGAATAGCACCAGCGCAAAAATCGGCGCAAAGATGGCGTTCGAAACCAGACGCACTGGCCACGAGCCCAAGACCCGACGTAGGCGCTTGCGAGGTGCCTCGCGCAGCACGGTTGCCGCCAGGGCGATTGGGCGACCAAGCGACATCAACAGCGGCACCCCAAAAAGCAGCAGGGCGATGCGGGTGGTGAATGCCCAGCGCAAGTCGTGGCTATAGGTGCCAAAAAAGCCAAAGCCGAGCCACGCGTATAGCCCAACGCCGAAGACTACAAATGCCAAGGTGCGAAAGATTGGCCAGCTGTGGCCACGGCGTGAGAGCGCACGAACCCCTGATAAATAGAGTGCGATTGCAAGCGCCGAAACGATCAGCGTGGTCGGGTCAAAACGATAGGTTGAGACGAAAATTGCAAAGGTTGGCACCCTTTAACCTTGCCACCATTCGGATAGGTTTGTGACATGGCTCTCGAACTAAACCGACGCGGATTCTTGACTGCCGCAACCCTGTCGGCAACCGCAGCCGCCACCACTGCATCGGCGTTTGCCATCGAGAGTTTGCCTGCCCAAGCAGCCGGCTGGCCGAAGTCGGCGCTGTGGCGACTGCCGCCACATTCAGGAGCGATTGCCTGGACGGTTGACGATGGCAAGAGCTATGACACGGTTTCTAAGTACATCGACTTTATTGAGCAGTCTGGCATTCGTTTGACGTTTTTTGTCACCACAAAATATTCATCTTGGTTGAAGGTGCAACCGCGGCTGCAGCCTTTGGTCAACTCGGGCCAGGTGCAGTTGGGCAACCACACCATGAACCACCCAAACCTGACCAAACTATCGGCGGCACAGGTGCAGTCTGAGCTTGGCGGATGCCAAAAGTTCATCCATGATCACTTTGGGGTTGAATCGCGCCCCTATTTTAGGCCGCCATACGGCTATCTCAACGAAACCGTTATCAAAGCCGCTGCTGACATCGGCTATAGCAAGCCAGTGCTTTGGCTGGGCAGCCTGGGCGACAGCACGCCGATTAGCGAACCTGCTCTGCTAAAACTGGCCAACACCTGGATGACCGAAGACCGCATTCTGATCGGTCACGCCAACCAGCCGACAGTCACACATCTCTACGCTCAGCTGCTCAAAATCTTGCAAAAACGCCACTTAAAAACCGTGACCATCAAGGATGTTTTTGGCTAGTTACGGCTGTTAGTCTGAAATCGTACAAGGAGGTACTAAATGCGCCCACTAGCGCGCGTCATTTTTGACGAAAGTCACCGCCAAGCATGGTCCACAAGACCAGAAATGGCGATGAAGATCAATGCAAACAGCCCGGCCGACGCGGGTTATGTAACAGCCGCCAATCACCTTAAAGACTCTGGCTTCGATGTCGAAGTGCACGAGTCTGGTGAAATCAATTTGGACACCCTAAATCGAGCCCAGGTCTTTGTTGCCCTGCACGGCTCTGACGATGCCTGGGAGTCGACCACCAAAATTGGTGAACCGAAATACACCGATGCAGAAATCGACGCCCTGGTCGAATTTGTTCAATTTGGTGGCGGCCTGATTTTGCTTGGCGAAACCGAGGCACTCAAATATGGCAACTCGACCACGGCAATCGCGGCTCGCTTTGGCATCGATCTTCTGAACACCACCGTTCAAGACCCAACCAATAACTTCAAGGATGTTGCAACCTGGGTGCTTGCCGATTTGGTGCGCACCTCTGAGTTTGATCTCAGATCAGGCGCAACTCAGGCCTGCTTCTATCGCAGCGGCGCCATTGCCGTTCGCCCCGAAGCAGCGGCTCGCACCACCGTGATCGCCAAGACTTCGGCCACCGCCTCACCGGCAAACACACCGGTCTTGGTTGCCCTAACCTACGGCGCCGGCCGAGTTGTCGTTGCCGCCGACTCAGACCTATTTGGTGACGATTCGATCAACGACCTGTCGCACCTCGAGCTTTGGCGAAACCTAATCACGTGGGCTGCAGTGGGCTCAAACGGGCAGACAACAAAGGCTGATTCTTGGGCCAAAACCGATAAAAACTGGATGGCGCTTGCCGAAGCGGTCGAGTCTTTAAAACCACTGCAGGCCAAAGACGGCTCACTCATTAACACCGATGACAGAGAAGCTGCAGCGCATCACGTCGAAACTATGGTGGCAAGCATCCGTGCACTAATGCCACGCTTCGAGCACCAGCGGGCCCATCTAGAGGCAACCATAGTTGACCTGCAAAACTGGGTGGCTAACGGTTGTGGCGTGCCCGACTTTCTCGACTCGCTCTTGCTTTTCAGGCCAGACCAAACTCGCGTAGGCGGCGTCGAAAACCTTGTGGTGTTTGCGATGTACACGCAAAACGGAAACCCTAACCGCAACTTTGAAGCCGTTATCACCAAGACCTTCTGGCCTGATTGGGTGGCACAGCTTGAGAAGAATAAGTATGACAATCCCGCGTTCGTGCCAATCGAGTTTGTCGAATTCACCTCGGGTTATGACACCAACTCGGCGGTGCTGTTTCCTGAGACCGTGGCAACTCGTGAGTTAGCCAAATTTCACTGGGGTGGCATCTTCTGCGATCGTGAAGCGGCGCGTTTCAGAAAGATAACCAGTGCGGCAGCCGACCTGCTAAAGCTCGCGGTTCCCGCTGACCTGCAACTGATGTTGAACGATCAGAAGCTGACTCAAGAGTCTTATGTGCTGTGGGATCTGGTTCACGACCGAGCTCACAGCCACGGCGACCTGCCGTTTGACCCATTCATGATTAAGCAGCGAATGCCCTTCTGGATGTATGCCCTAGAAGAGCTTAGGTGCGACCTAACCACCTATCGAGAGTCGTTTGTGCTTGAGCAAAATGGAGTGCATCTAGCTCGCTTTGTGCGATTGGCTATTTTGTTTGACCGCCTATTTCGTTTTCCGATCACCGGAGATCGCAATCGCAACTATGACGGCTTGGGAGGGCAAATAATCTTTGCCAGTCTGCACCGCGGCGGCATTGTGAACTGGACAGACAACACTCTGTCAATCGACTGGACTCGCATCGACCAAGCCATGCTTGATTTGTGTGAGCAGGTTGAAGAGCTTTATCGAACCGGCATCGACCGCAGCCGACTGGCACACTGGCTTTCGGCCTTCGACTTTGTGTCAAAACTGGTTGAACCTCACCCAGCATCGCAGTGGGCGAAGGGCCCTGAAGCGTTGCCGCTTGACGGCGAGGTGCGTGGGCTGGTTGACGTGATTTTGCCGGATGAATTTCCTCTAAACGTTTTTTATGAGGCGTTACGCAAAAAACTAGCCCCTGAAATCGCCGCAACAGCCGGCATCACCGCATAGAGAGAAAATACCCATGACTGAAACCAAAATTTCGCGCGGTTTTGCAAGTGACAACTACGCCGGAGTGCATCCAGATATTTTGGTTGCAATTGGCGCCGTAAACGCCGGCCACCAAACCGCCTATGGTGAAGACGCGGTCACCGCCGAACTCGAAGGCCTGTTCAAACGCGAATTTGGCGAACAAGCCCAGGTGTTTCCGGTGTTCAACGGCACCGGCGCCAACGTGGTTGCCCTGCAGGCCTGCGCCAAGCGCTGGGAGGCGGTCATTTGCGCTGATACAGCGCACATCCATGCCGATGAGGGTGGCGCGCCAGAGAAAATGGCCGGCCTAAAGCTTTGGACCCTGCCAACCCCAGACGGCAAACTCACCGTCGACATCGTGAAGACGGCGATGTTTGACATCGGCAGCGTTCACCGAGCTCAGCCGGGCGTGATTTCGATCACCAACACCACCGAAATGGGCACGCTATATAGCGCAGATGAGATCAAGGCGCTGGCCGATTATGCCCACGCCAACAACCTCTATCTGCACCTCGATGGCGCCCGAATTTCAAATGCTGCAGCGGCACTTGGATTGCCGTTCAAGGCTTTCACCGCCGATGTTGGCGTCGACATTTTGTCATTCGGCGGCACCAAGATTGGCGCCCTCGCGGCCGAGGCGGTTGTGGTTTTGAACCCAGAGTTGGCCGCAGCCATACCGTTCTTGCGCAAGACCTCGATGCAGCTGGCATCAAAGATGCGGTTTGTCAGTGCGCAGCTGATTGAGATTCTTGCCGGCGGCTTGGGCATCAAAAATGCTCGTCACGCCAACGCGATGGCCGCCAAACTGGATGCCGGTTTGCGCGCGTTGGGCTTTGAGATTCCGAACCCAACCGAGGCCAACGCAGTGTTTCCCATCTTCACACCGGCTCAAACCAAGGCGCTGCAAGAGCACTTTAGGTTTTATGTTTGGAACTATGCCACCGGCCAGGTGCGCCTGATGTGCGCGTGGGACACCACCGAGGATGATGTTGACCGACTAATTGCACTGGCAGCCGAACTCGTTTAGATCAGGCCCAGATCTAACCCAGCCAAGACCTGTTGCGCACGCTCACGCAGCTCGGGCAAATCGCTAAGTCGGTTGAGGCCAAA
>CAIPNT010000128.1 GCA_903866485.1 uncultured Micrococcales bacterium
AAACCTTTTCGGTAGTCGAAGCAACCTTCAAGCAGTTGCGGGAGGCGCTAACGGCTGGGCAAGTGACTTCGGTGCAGTTGGTTGAGGCCTACCTCGAACGCATCCGTGTTTATGACCAAGGCGGCATTCGTCTGAATTCGATAGTCGAGCTAAACCACAATGCGCTCGCCGAAGCCGCGGCCTCGGATGCGCGTCGAACAGCAGGCCAACTGCTGAGTGCTCTAGACGGCATTCCGTTCACCGCCAAAGATTCATACAAGGTCAAAGGTATGACCGTTGCCGCTGGCTCACCCGCCTTTGAAAATCTGGTTGCCACCGGCGATGCCTTTTCAATTCAGGTTTTGCGCGAGGCCGGCTGTGTGCTCATCGGTCTAACCAATATGCCGCCGATGGCCAACGGTGGCATGCAGCGAGGTTTGTATGGTCGGGCCGAATCGCCATACAACGAGAAATATCTAACCTCGGCCTTTGCTTCTGGCTCGTCGAACGGTTCAGGCACGGCCACCGCGGCCAGCTTTGCCGCATTTGGTCTGGGCGAAGAAACCTGGTCTAGTGGTCGCGCACCAGCGTCGTGCAACGCTCTGTGCGCCTATACGCCTTCGCGCGGCATGATCTCAACTCGCGGCAACTGGCCACTGGTGCCAACCATGGATGTTGTTGTGCCACACACCAGAACCATGGCCGACCTATCCGAGCTTCTCGATGTGCTCGTTGTCGAAGACTCGAATAGCACGGGAGATTTTTGGCGAATGCAGTCTTGGGTTTCGCTGCCGGGCACGCAAGCCATTCACGCATCCAGTTTCTTGCAGGGGCACGAGGCCGCAGTTGAGGCGGTTGCAACTTTCAAACAACCGTTGGCAGGCAAGCGATTCGCAGCGCCAAAGATGTTCATTGGCAAGGATGATGCTCAGGGAACCGGCACTGGCATGGGTGCCTTGACCGGGCAGAAGATCGAGCCTCGTCGGTCGATGCTTGATCTCTGGAATGGCTTTTGTGAGAGCTTGATCGCCGCCGGTGCAGAGATTGTAGAAACGGATTTTCCAGTGGTTTCCAACTATGAAGCCGACCGAGATGGTGCACCAAACGTATTCAACCGCGGCATCGTGCCAGCCGATTTCTTTGATGTGGAAATTTGGGATCTCTCAATTTGGTCATGGGATGCGTTTCTCAAAAGCAACGGCCAGCAGGGGTTGAAGTCAATCACCGAGGTCGAGGGTGCCAAGATTTTTCCGCACCCAGCCGGGGCTCTAAAAGATCGCTACGCCGAGTTTGATTTCGACCCTGCCGATTATGTTTCTAGAGCGGTTGAGGTTGGAGTCATCGATCCTTTCTCAGGGCCACAGGCTGACTTGATTGCCGCTGGGCTTAAAGCACTTGAGCAAACTCGAAAACTCGACCTTGAAGACTGGCTTACCGACGGCGGTTTCGATGCGGCAATCTTTCCGACGCTCACCGATGTCGCCCCGAGTGACGCTGACCAAAACACCAACTCAGCAGATCTCGCCTGGCGCAATGGAGTCTGGGTTGCCACTGGCAACCTTGCCATTCGCCACCTTGGCATTCCAACCGTGACCATTCCGATGGGAACCGCCGGCGACATACAGATGCCCTTTGGGCTCACCATCGCTGGCGCCGCCTACAGTGACGCAAACTTATTGCAAACCGCAAGCATTTTCGAGGCGCTTTGCCCACGTCGAACCGCGCCCCCGCGCACTCCAGACTTGGCGGACCCTCAGCGCTAGAGACCTGCTACACAGGCAGATTCTGAACGAAGTCTGTACGAACTTGTACTAGTTGTGTACCTTTCGTATGTATCGTCTCGACTAAGTTCATCTCTATCGGCATTGGGGAGCCGCCAAAATTCAGACAATAACCGGGGGAACCATGAAAAGAACACTAAAAATAACGGCAGCTTCGGTTGCTCTCGTGATAGCTAACTTAGCAACGGCAGTTCTAGTTGCCCATGCTGACGCACTACCTGCAAG
>CAIPNT010000129.1 GCA_903866485.1 uncultured Micrococcales bacterium
AGCCAATGAGAAGCCGGCCGGAGCCAACTGCTCGAGTCGTTCGCGGTTGAACTCGAGGGTGGCCACCATGCCGTTGAATGCCGGCAGCAAAACCGTCAAGGTGTCAACCATGTCGAAAACCGGCTCTTTGTCTTCTTGCAAATCTCGGTTGTAGGCCAAAGGCAAGCCCTTGAGTGTCGCCAGCAATCCGGTGAGGTCGCCGATCAGACGACCCGACTTGCCTCGAGCCAACTCGGCGATATCCGGGTTCTTCTTTTGCGGCATGATCGACGAACCAGTCGAATATGAGTCGTGCAGCTTCACGTAGTCAAACTCGGCGCTGGCCCAAATGATTATCTCTTCTGAGAAACGGGACAGATTGATGCCGATGAGGCTTGCGATGAAGGCAAACTCTGCGACCACGTCTCGGCTAGCGGTTGCATCGATGGAGTTTTGGGTTGGCGCAGCAAGGCCGAGTTCGCGAGCAACGATGTTTGGATCTAGCCCAAGGGTGTTGCCGGCAAGCGCGCCCGCACCGTAAGGTGAGAGGCTTGCGCGGTTGCGCCAATCGTGCAGTCGGTCAAGGTCTCGGCTTAGTGGCCAAGCGTGAGCCAGCAGGTGATGAGACAGGGCAACCGGCTGTGCGTGCTGAAAGTGAGTGCGGCCTGGCATGGCAACACCGAGGTTCTCTTCTGCGCGGGTGACCAAGATTTCGATGAGTTCGGTAACCAAGGCGCCAATCACGTTTGCCTGATCTAGCAGATATGTGCGAATCAGGGTAGCAATTTGGTCGTTGCGGCTGCGGCCTGCACGAACCTTGCCGCCAAGTTCGACTCCGGCAATCTCGATTAGGCCGCGCTCAAGTGCCGAGTGAACATCTTCGTCGGTCGGCTTGGCAACGAAACTGCCCTGGGCTACTCGATCGTTTAGCTCAACCAAACTGCGGTCTAGTTTCTCGTGCTCGGCAACGGTTAGATAGCCAGCCGACTGTAAAGCCCTGATGTGAGCGCGCGTGCCAGCAATGTCATAAGGGGCCAGACGCCAGTCGAAATGCACCGAACGGCTAAGTGCTGCAAGCGCGTCAGATGGACCGCCTTCGAAACGGCTGCCCCAGAGGGCATTTGAACCAGATGCCTGGCTAGACATGGTGCTCCTTAAATAGTTCCATCGTTGACTCTGATGGGGATTGAAACAATCTTATTGCCGACGGGCTTTAGCCTTCGCGGTTACGCGCGGCCGATTAGGCCTGCTCGGCCAACCAAGCCATGAGGGCCTTTTGAGCGTGCAAACGATTTTCAGCTTCATCCCAGATAACAGAATGAGGCCCATCGATGACCTCGGCGCTCACCTCATAACCGCGGTAGGCGGGCAAGCAGTGCATGAAGATGGCGTCTGACTTGGCGCGCTTCATCAGCTCGGCATCAATGGTGTAGCCAGCGAAGTCTTCTAAGCGCTTGGCCTTCTCAGCCTCCTGCCCCATCGAAATCCAGGTATCGGTGACCACGATGTCGGCATCAGTGATGGCACCGATTGGCTCACCAAAGACCTCAACCGAACCGCCGTGCTTATCGGCGATAAGTTCGGCACGAGCGACAATGCCGTGGTCTGGCTGGTAACCCGCCGGCCCCGCCACTGCCACATTCATACCGGCAAGGGCACAGCCGATCAGATAGCTGTTGGCCATGTTGTTTGCTGCATCACCGATGTAGGCAATTTTTAGGCCGGCAAGCTTGCCCTTGTGTTCGAAGATGGTTAGCAAATCGGCCAGAATCTGGCAGGGGTGGTAATCGTCACTTAGTGAGTTGATCACCGGAACGCCGGCGTGCTGTGCCATCTCTTCGAGACCGGCATGGGCATAAGTGCGCCAAATGATCTGGGCGACCTGTCGCCCAAGCACCCGGGCTGTGTCTGCAACAGACTCTTTGCCACCCATCTGTGAGCTCTGGCTGTCGATGATCAGTGGCGAACCGCCCAAGTCGGCAACTCCGACGGCAAATGAAACACGGGTGCGAGTCGATGTCTTGTCAAAAATCAGGGCAACAGTCTTTGGGCCCTCAAATGGTCGCGCCGAATAGGGCGCCTGCTTAAGTTCGAGCGCACGACGCAGAATCTCAGCCTGTTCGGCTGCGGTGATGTCATCGTCTTTTAGAAAGTGGCGAACCATTTTGTTTCCAATCATTAATCAGGAAGAACCATTGTGCCAAAGCCACTGACAGTAAAGATCTCAAGCAGGATGCTGTGCGGTGTGCGTCCGTCGATCACGTGGGCGCGAGGCACCCCGCCCTGAACTGCCTTTAGACAGGCCTGCATCTTAGGAATCATGCCTGATTCGAGTTTTGGCAGGAGTTCTTCGAGTTCGTTCTCGGTGATTTCAGAGACTAGCGAGTCGCGGTTGGGCCAGTCGCTGTAGAGACCTGGCACGTCGGTTAGCACCATGAGCTTTTCGGCGCCAAGGGCTACCGCTAGGGCTGCAGCCGCGAGGTCGGCGTTGACGTTCAGCAGCTCTCCCGCGGTGCTCGGCGCAACCGTCGAAACTACCGGGATGCGGCCGGCATCCAAGGCCTCGAAAACAATGCGCGGGTTTACTAGGTTCACTTCACCAACCAGGCCAATGTCGATCGGGCCATCCTCGGAATCAAGGGTGGTCTTCTCGGCACGGAATAGATTGCCGTCTTCACCAGACATGATTGTCGGTTCGGCGCCAGCGGTCTTGATCATCTCGGCTAGCTGGGCGCTAATTTGGTCTCTAAGCACATCTCGAACGATGCCGATGGTTTCGGCCGTGGTGACCCTGAAGCCACCGCGAAATTCGCTCTGGATGCCCAGCTCGGCAAGGCGGGCAGAGATCTGCGGACCGCCACCATGAACCACGACAGGCTTTATGCCAACCCAGCGAAGGTATGCCATGTCTTCGGCGAAGGCACGCTGCAACTCTTCGTCGACCATGGCGTTGCCTCCGAACTTGACAACCACCACTTTGCCGTGAAAGGCCTGCAGCCAAGGCAAAGACTCGATGAGAGTCTCGGCCTTGATGCGGGCCAAGCCATTTTCGTGCTGTTCTGATGGAATCATTAGCTTGAGTATGCGCTGTTCTCTGTCACGTATTCGTGAGTCAGGTCGTTGGTATAAATCGTCGCTGACTCTGAACCCGCATTTAGCGAGATCTTAATAGAGACTGCGCGCGGGGTTAGGTCAACAAGGTCGCGAGACTGGTCAGGCTGGCCCTTGCGAGAGACACTCACTCCGTTGATTTCGACATCGATGTCATAGGGGTCGAAAGTAGCCTTGGTGACACCCACTGCGGCAAGAATGCGCCCCCAGTTCGGGTCGTTGCCATAGATGGCGGCCTTGAACAGGTTGTTTCGGGCAACCGAGCGGCCCACTTCTACGGCGTCATCCTCGGTGGCAGCGTTGACCACTTCGATGGCGATGTCGTGGCTCGACCCTTCGGCGTCGCGAAGTAATTGCTGAGCAAGATCGTGACAGACGGCGGTTACGGCTGCTTGGAATTCATCATGGTCAGGAGTAACGCCCGAAGCGCCAGAAGCCATCAGTGTGACCTGGTCATTGGTGGACATGCAGCCGTCAGAGTCGAGGCGATCGAAGGTCACGCGGGTTGCCGCACGAAGAGTCTTGTCGAGGTTGGCGCTATCGACTGCAGCATCGGTAGTGACCACGACCAGCATTGTGGCAAGGCCCGGTGCAAGCATGCCGGCACCCTTGGCCATGCCGCCGACCGACCAACCGTTTGCACTGCTGTGGTGAGCGGTTTTTGAGACCGAGTCGGTGGTCATAATCGCCTCAGCCGCAGAGGGGCCAGCCTCGTCAGATAGTTCGGCCGCGGCACGCTCGACACCGGCGGTTAACTTGGCTAGGTCGAGCTGCTCGCCGATGAGCCCGGTTGAACAAACCAAAACATCACCGGCCGAAACACCGAGCACTTCGGCAACCTTTTCAGCTGTCGAGTGTGTGGTCTGGAAACCCTGCGGCCCGGTGTAACAGTTGGCACCGCCCGAGTTCAGCACGATTGCCGCAACTTCGCCGTCGGCGATGACTTGCTTGCTCCAGATGATGGGGTTGGCCTGGCAGCGGTTGGTGGTGAAAACCACGGCAGCCGATTTCAACGGCCCTTGGTTCACGACCAAGGCTAGGTCTTTGTTGCCCGAAGCCTTGATTCCAGCGCGAACACCGGCGGCTAGAAAGCCCTTGGCTACTGTTACGGTCATTTATTCGCACCATTCTTGGCAAGACTGATAGCAGTCAGGCCGGTATTCTCTTCAAGCCCAAGGGCAATGTTCATCGACTGGATCGCCGCCCCGCCGGTTCCTTTGACCAGGTTATCGATGGCGCAAACCGCAACCAATCGATTGGCGTGTTCATCGATGGCAAGGCCGATCAGAGCATTGTTTTCACCGATCGTATCTGCAGTGGATGGAAACTGCCCCTGCGGATAAACCTTGATGAATTGCTCATCGCCGTAAGCCTCCGCCCAGGCCAGCTGAGCCTGCTCGAGGGTAACCCCGCGCTTCAGCTTGGCGGTGTTCACAGCCAAAATGCCGCGTTCCATGGACACCAAAATTGGCGTGAATGAGATCTGAATTTTCTCACCGGCAGACTTCGAGAGATTCTGTTCGATCTCTGGCGTGTGACGGTGAATACCGCCCACCTGATAAGCATTTGCCGAACCGGTTGGCTCAATTTCGAAGAGCTTTTCGGTTGCCCCTCGGCCAGCACCAGATGTTCCGGCAGACAAGATACTCACAATGTCGTGCGGCTCGATCAGACCAGCCGCCAATCCTGGCGCAAGCGCGAGTGTGATTGCGGTCACGTTGCATCCTGGGACTGCTATTCGTTTAGTGCCCTTGATCAGGTCACGCTGCTTGCTCTGCCCGCCAATCAGCAACTCAGGCATGCCGTAGGTCCAGGTGCCGGCGTGTTCGCCACCGTAGAACTTCGTCCAGTCGGCTTCTGACTCGAGACGGAAGTCGGCACCACAGTCGATGACCAGCGTTTCTTCGCTCAACCATTCGGCCACTTCGGCCGACTTAGAGTGCGGCAACGCTAAGAACACGATATCGTGGCCAGCAAGCTCAGCAGAAGAGTTTTCTGAGAAGACCAAGTCGGCAAACGCTTCAACGTGTGGGTGAAGTGTTGACACCTTATGACCAACCATGCTGCTGGCTGTGACGGTCTTTAGTTCGAGTTCTGGATGCTCGGCAACCAGACGCAAGAGTTCTCCACCAACGTTTCCGCTGGCGCCAGCAATGGCCACTGAAAATGCCATCGTGCTCCCCTATCTATGGTCTTGCCCGCTAGGCGCGGAGCGTCGCACCAAACTTTTGGTTTGCCAAAGCAACCGCCTTGTCGCGAGACTCTGAAGCCTCGACCTGAGTCAATGTGCGGTCGGCAGCTCTGAAGCGAAGGGCAAAGGTCAACGACTTGGTGCCCTCGGTTAGGTTGTCGCCGCGATAGTCATCGACCAGCACCACATGCTCTAGCAGGTCGCCTGCGCCCTCGTGAATGACCGCCAGGATGTCGCCGGCAGGCACATCTTTGGAAACAACCAGTGAAAGATCTTGGGTGGCCGCAGGGTAGGTGCCGATAAAGCCAGCCTGAACAACCTCGGGAGCGGCGGCGAATAGTGCGTCAAGGTCGATTTCGAGCGCCGCGACGCGACGAGGCAGGTCGTTGGCAGAAGTTAGGTTTGGGTCTAACTCGCCCGCGAAACCAACCGAGATCTTGCCGTCAGCCGCCAAAAGCTCAGCGGTGCGGCCAGGGTGGAAGCCCTGTGGGCTAGCCTGGCGAACGGTTAGCTCCAGTCCAACCGCGTGTGCAGCTATTCGAGCCGCCTGGATGGCATCCTCGTAGCTAATCTGTCGGGCAGAAACCCCAACCGCCTGGTCTACGCGGTCACCGGTGAACAACACGGCTAGGTGTGAAGGCTGAGCAGGAATGGTGCCGTTTAGCACCTGGAGTTCTTGGTCGCTAGGCAGCTGATTGCCAACCGGAAGCTTGCCAGTTGCAACGATCGGCTTTGCCGGCAAGAAAACTGAGCCCTCTTCGAAGATGGCCAGGTCGGTGAGGCCTCGCGACAGGTTGCGCTTGGCAGCCTCGATCAGGCCAGGCAGAATGGTGGTGCGCATCTCGCCGAATTCGGCCTGAAGCGCATTAGCCAACTTGACCGTCGCGATTGGCGAGCCAAAGAGCTGGTTCTGCTGCTCACTGATGAACGGATAAGTCAAAACCTCGACGTGACCGGCACCGGCGAGCGCGGTGAGCACAGCACGACGACGACGCTGATTCATGGTTAGACCGCGACCAGGAGGAGCTATCGGTAGGCGTGAAGGTATGCGGTGGTAGCCGTTGATGCGGGCAATTTCTTCGACCAGGTCAGTCTTGTGAGTTAGGTCAGGTCTCCAGCTCGGCGGAATAACCTCGTATCCGCCATCAACGGCGGCAACAACACAGCCAACCGCTCGCAACACATCCTGAATCTCTTCAGCTGTATAGTCGACGCCCACCAGGTCGGCAGCGAATTCTGCCGGCAACCAGATTGGTGCGATTGCTGGCAAATCTTTAAACTCAGCGCCGAGCGAGTCGGCCGCTCCCCCGGCGTGCACCTCAAGAAGTTGCACAACTCGTGCGGCGGCGTTGTCGGCCATCATCGGGTCAACACCGCGCTCGAAGCGCTTTGAAGCCTCGGATGAAAGGCGGTGGCGGCGAGCCGATCTAGCGATAGTGATTGGCTCAAAGTGAGCGGCCTCTACGAGCACATCCTTGGTGGAAGAACTAACCTCGGTTGACTCACCACCCATCACACCGGCCAGACCAATTGGTCCTGACTCGTCGGTAATGAGCAGGTCTTCGGGGTCGAGTTTGCGCTCTTGACCGTCAAGTGTCTTCAAGGTCTCGCCAGCCTTGGCGCGACGCACAGTGAGACCACCGCGCACCTTGTCTAGGTCGTATGCGTGAGTCGGCTGACCTAGCTCAAGCATGACGTAGTTGGTGATGTCTACCACAAGCGAAACCGAGCGCATGCCCGCGAGCTTAAGTCGAGCGACCATCCAGGCGGGAGTCGGGCGTGAAGTGTCAACACCACGCACCACTCGAAGCACGAATCGGTCGGTGCCTCGACGCCCACGGATTGGAGCTTGGTCGTCGATGGTCAGGCTGAAGCCGTGACCGCTCTCAATGTGAGCGTTGCTCTTTGGATCTCTGAAATCTGCGCCGGTTGCGTGCGAATACTCGCGTGCGATTCCGCGCATTGAGAAGCAGTAACCGCGGTCTGGGGTCACGTTAACTTCGGCGGCAGTTTCGTTTAGGCTAAGCAGTTCGAGCGCGTCGCTGCCCACCTTTGGGTCGAGGCCAAGCTGCTGAAGACGAATGATTCCAGCGTGGTCGTCGCTTAGGTTCAACTCGCGAGCAGAAGCCATCATGCCATCGCTGATGTGTCCGTAGGTGCTTCGAGCCGCGATGCGGAAGTCACCCGGTAGCACCGCGCCAGGAAGGCAAACAACAACTTTGTCTCCCACCACGAAGTTGCTGGCGCCACAGACGATTCCGCGAACATCCTCGCCACCGTCGGCAGCCTCTTCTCCGGCAGCCGCGACGCGCACCTGGCACCAGTTGATGGTTTTGCCATTGGTCTGAGGCTCAGGAGTGAACTCGAGCACCTGGCCAACAACAACCGGGCCGGTGACACCGAAGCCGTGTGAACCTTCTTCTTCAAGCCCAACTTTGACCAGTTCGGCCATGACACTCTCAGGAGTGGCATCGCCTGGAAGATCGACATAATCTGCAAGCCATGACAAAGGAACGCGCATTAGAGGGTGACTCCGAACTGCTCACTGAAACGAACATCTGATTCGACCATGTCGTGCATATCACGAACGTCGTTGCGGAACATCAGCGTGCGCTCGATGCCCATGCCGAAGGCAAAGCCCGAGTAGACCTCAGGGTCAATTCCGGCGGCCTTCAAAACATTTGGATTTACCATGCCGCAACCGCCCCACTCGACCCAGCGCGCACCACCCTTGGCGCCTGGATGCCAGACATCCAGCTCGGCCGAAGGCTCGGTGAACGGGAAAAACGAAGGGCGAAGTCGAATCTGCGCCTCTGGACCAAACATGATGCGAGCAAAATGCTCGAGGGTGCCTCGAAGGTCGGCCATCGTGAGACCCTTGTCGACCGCTAGGCCCTCAACCTGGTGAAACACCGGGGTGTGGGTGGCATCGAGTTCATCGGTGCGAAAGACTCTTCCAGGGCAAAGAACATAAACCGGAAGTTCACGATCGAGCATCGAACGAACCTGCACCGGCGAAGTGTGGGTGCGCAGCACCAGGTGTGACTCGACCGGTTCGACAAAGAATGTATCTTGCATGGCTCGAGCCGGGTGGTCTTCGTCGAAGTTCAGCGCGTCAAAGTTGAACCACTCGTTTTCGAGCTCTGGACCCTCGGCAATCTCCCAGCCCATGCCAACAAAAACATCGGCGATCTGGTCTTGCAATAGCGATAGAGGGTGACGAGCACCAAGTCTTTGAGTTGCAGCCGCGGCAGTGACGTCTACCGACTCAGCGGCCAGCTTGGCAGCCTCTTCGACGGCGAAAAGCTCTGTCTCGCGAGCCGCAAATGCGGCGTTTAACTGCCCACGTGCATGACCGATCATGGCGCCAGAAGCGGCCTTGAATTCGTTTGGCAGGTTCTTGACCAGTGCATTTAGCTTGGCAATGGCAGACTGCTCGCCGACCGCTGAGGCACGTGAGGCCTTGAGCGCGGCAAGATCGGCTGCTGCAGCAATGCTGTTGAGCGCCTCGGCTACTGCCGCATCGACGGCGGCCTGTGTGATTGGATTTTCGGCAGACATAGGCTCTAAGTCTACCTTTTAGAGCGCGCTAAGCCTGGTTTTGCGCGAACGCGGTGACATAAAGGCAGATGCTGGCCGCGGTTACCAGATTCAACGATTCGGCTGCCCCATAAAGCGGCACCGAAACCTGTCGGTCGACCAGGTCGAGGGTGCTCTGCTCGAAACCCCAAGCTTCGTTGCCAAATACCCAAACGGTCGGCTGCGACAAAACCTCGTCGCCCAAGCTTGGGATTTCTTCGGCTCCACCATTGGCAGCAAACACCTGAAGGCCAGCTTGTTTGAGTGCGGTGATGGCATGCTCGATTGGCACATCGATGGCAAATGGCACGTGAAAAATACTGCCAGTGGTTGAACGAATAACCTTCGGGTTATAGACGTCTACGCTGTTGCTGCTGAAGATGACGGCGTCTGCACCGGCCGCATCGGCGGCTCGCAAGACGGTACCAGCATTTCCAGGGTCACGGATGTTGGCCAGCAATGCGACTAGTCGCGGCTTTGCGGCGATGATGTCATCCAATGAAGCATGAAGTTGTTCACAGACTGCAACCACTCCCTGAGGTGTAGTGGTGTCAGTGAGCGCCTTTAGGACTGGCTCTGAAACCAGCTGCACCTCGATGCGAGCAGATTCGGCACGGTCAAAGAGGTCAGGGTAGCGCTCAAGGGCATCCTCGGTTGCAAACAACTCGACGATTAGTTTTGGGCGATTTAGCGCTTCTTTAAGGCCCTGAGGTCCCTCAAGCAGAAAGAGCCCGGTCGATGACCGGGCGTCTTTCTTAGTGAGCTTGGCGACCCCGCGGACCCTATTGGCCTTGGGATCATTCAGCAAGGTCTTACTTGACCTTTGGCGCTGAAGTGTCGGCTGGCAAAGCTGCCTTTGCCGAAGCAACCAGACTTGCGAAGGTCTTTGGCTCGTTTACGGCTAGGTCAGCAAGGATGCGACGGTCAACCGCGATGCCAGCAAGGTTTAGACCCTGGATTAGGCGGTTGTAGGTTAGGCCGTTTGCACGTGATGCAGCGTTGATGCGCTGGATCCATAGGCGACGGAAGTCACCCTTACGGGCGCGACGGTCGTTGTATGCGTAAACCAACGAGTGCAGCATCTGCTGCTTTGCCATGCGGTATAGACGTGAACGCTGGCCGCGGTAACCCTTGGCGCGCTCTAGAACTGTGCGGCGCTTCTTGGCTCCGTTTACAGCGTTTTTTACTCTTGCCATTTGTTGATACTCCTAAGTTCAACTGATTGGCGCCGAAGCACCTTCAGAAATTTGCGATTCGGGCTTACTTGCCGAGTAGGGTCTTGAGGGTCTTGTAGTCAGCTGGCGAAACGACCTGGTCGACATTTAGGCGACGCTTGCGGCGGTTTGACATGTGCTCCTGGTTGTGGCGCATGTTGATCTGCTGCTTCATGATCTTGCCGCTACCGGTGAAGCGAAAACGCTTCTTAGCGCCAGAGTGGGTCTTCTGCTTTGGCATTGATTTCTCCTGTTTCTACTCGGCAGCTTCTTCGGCTGCCGACTCGTTTGGCTTTTCTGCTGGAGCAGCCTTGGCGGCCTTCTCTGCAGCTTTCTTGGCTTCGGCCTTAGCGTCTGCCTTGTTCTTTAGCGGGCCAATGACCATAACCATGTTGCGGCCGTCGATCGAAGGATTCGACTCGACTGCACCTAACTCGGCTACTTCTTCGGCAAGCTTCTGAAGCAACTTGATGCCCATCTCTGGACG
>CAIPNT010000130.1 GCA_903866485.1 uncultured Micrococcales bacterium
TGACCTTTTGCTTTAGAGCCGTGCCGCTCTTGGCGGCGGTGAAATTGTCGGCGACCAGAGCATCGGTTGCAATCACACCGGCAATGCCCGAGGCGGCCTTGCACTTGGTTGACTGGGTGACGCGGCTGTCATCCTGGTTATTTACGTTCCAATAGGTGCGAACACCCGAAGCCTTGTTGCCTGCTGCTGTGCGCAGAGCGGTCAAGTTTGCGGTGCTGTCAACCGGATAGTCGAACATTCCGCGGGCTGGCCCACCAAGGCTTAGGCCCTTTGGCGCCGCATTGGTGTTGAGCTTGATGCTCAGCTGCTGCACGGCAACCGGCTTAGCATCGATGCTCAGTTCAATCTGGTTGGCACCGCTGGCCTTGGCCACCGAGATGGTAGGGCCGGCTAGGCGACCGCTAAGAAATTGGTCGCTTGGCTTGCCCATTCTGAAGCTGAGGCCAACGTGGGTGGCCGGGTCAAAGTCTTGCAGCACACCGCAGGTGCCGGTCTCAACCCAGGCGCACTGCAGGTCGCGAGTGTCATCGATGTAGGTCTTGCTGCCAACGGTGGTTAGCTTGGCAGCGGTGTATGAACCGGTGGTCTGCACATAAGGGTTGACCACGGCAGCAAAGGTGTTCGCAACTAGCTTGCCATTGGTGATTTGCACCTGCACCTCAACCGAAACCGCATAGGTCTTGCCGTCGGCGCCCGTCCAAAGCGTGGTGGCGCCTCCACCCGAAATGCCGGCAGCGGCAGTTGCCGCATTGACCGCCGCAACCGGTGCATCGATCTGGCGGATCAGCTTTGCGGCAGCCTTAGCGCCCTTATAGATGTTTACCGTGTCAAGACAAAGAGTTTGGGTTGCGCTGGTGCAAACCGGAAGCACATATGAACCGTTGAAAATATCGGTTGCCACATTGGCGCAAGGGCTCTCGCCAAGCGTTGCACACAACTGATCTTTTGAGTTAAACAGGGTGCTATAGCCAACCGAGCTGGCAAAGTTCTCTTGGCTTTCAACTGCAAAAGTGGTCTTGCTCAGGGTGTCTGCGGCGGTAGGCCACCAGACATCAGCGTTTGCCGCCGAAGCAGCACCCATGGTGATAAGTGAGACAGATGCTGTCACGATGGCAATGGCCTTAAAGGCCCGACGCTTTAGGTTCATAGTGCAAATCTATAAGTTGGCCGCGCAATAACCACGCAACTGACCGGACAGACCTTGGATAAGTCACCCACTATGAAGTGGGGAGTTGCCAAGTCATTGGCTTAATCTAAAGAAACTTAAGGACTTTAACAAGAACAACTGCAACAATGGTCTTGCAGATGTAAACCAAGCCGTCTGCACGGAAAAGATTCGGGACCCATGAATTCGGGGCCTCGAATCTTTTTTCCATTTAAATCGCATTAGCCTTAGTGCATGCGAAAACGCGTGGCCTTCGTCACCTTCTATTTCGAGGCATGGGATTCTCTAGCCGAGATCTATTCGCGCATGCTCGAAGACCCGCGGTTTGAGGTGCTGGTCGTGGCCATCCCCCGCAAACTAACCGGCGATGCCAGCTGGGATGACGCATCCGGGGTTTCTGACTTCTTTGCCTCACTAGGCATCGAACACATAATTGGCTCGCCCGAAGCCAACGAGCTGCGCGAATGGGCTCCAGACTATGTGTTCATCAA
>CAIPNT010000131.1 GCA_903866485.1 uncultured Micrococcales bacterium
AACATGGCATAAGCCTGAGGCTAACCGGCAGCTATTACGCCGTTGAACCTGGAGCGGTAGCAAAGCCCGACGGCTCGCCCTACAAGGTTTACACTCCCTATTTCAAGCGCTGGTTCGAAATCGGTTGGTCAAAGCCCGAGGCGCTCGCCGAAGTTGGCCACCAGTGGCTCATCGCCGAACCCTGCCAAGGTCGGCCCCAGCCATCAAAGCCAAGCCCATTCGAGATTAAAGCCGGCGAGGCCTTTGCGCTTCGCACCTGGAAGCGATTCAAAGAGCGCGCCCTCTATCAATATGATGAACTGCGCAATCGGGCCGACCTAAGCGGAACCTCGCACCTGAGCCATGCGCTGGCCTTCGGTGAGATTCATCCACGCACCTTGTTGGCCGAACTTGCTGACACTCCGGGCCACAATGTGTTTCGCAAAGAGATTGCCTGGCGGGAGTTTTATGCCGATGTTTTATGGCGCAACCCGCACACCTTGACCGAATATTACGAACCGCGATTTGCCGAGATGAGATATGACGAAGGGCCAGAGGCCGAGGCTAGGTTTGAAGCCTGGAAGGCCGGCAAGACCGGCTATCCGATGGTTGACGCAGGCATGCGTCAGCTGGTTCAAGACGGTTGGGTGCACAATCGCGTGCGCATGATTGTGGCTTCATTTTTGGTCAAAGATTTGCACCTTGAATGGCAGCGTGGAGCGGCATGGTTCGAAGAGAATCTGACCGACTTTGACCCGGCTTCAAATGCCCACGGATGGCAGTGGACGGCTGGTTGTGGCACCGATGCCTCGCCTTACTACCGAGTGTTCAATCCAATCTTGCAGGGTTACAAATTTGACCCACGCGGCGACTACGTGCGCAAGTATGTGCCAGAGTTGGCGCACATCTGGGATGAAGGCATTCACGAACCTTGGAATCGCCTAGATGGCCTGATTCACGGCTATCCGGCGCCGATTGTTGATCACTCAAAAGAGCGCGATGATTCGCTTGCTCGTTTGGCCGAAATCAAGATTGTCAAAGAGGAATATCCCAACTAGCACCGGGTTTATCGCATTCGCCCGAGATTTGAAGCTCTAGATGTGAATCAATGGGTCGATTGCAATGACCACGAATAGCAGCGTTAGGTAAGTGTTTGCGCCGTGAAAGAGACGCATCGGGTTCTTGACTTCACCGGCGATGCCCTGACGATAAAGACGGTAAGCCTCAAGTAAGAACCAGGCGCCGCCAGCGACCGAGACCACGGTGTAAATCCAACCCATGTTGGCAACCGGAATCAGCAGCAGGCTGGCTGCAACCAAGGCCCACGCATACAAAATAATCTGGATCGCCACGGTGGTGGAGTTTCTAACTACCGGCAACATCGGAACTCCGGCGTTGGCATAGTCCTCTTTGTAGCGCATTGATAGCGGCCAATAGTGAGGCGGGGTCCACAAGAAAATCACCAAAAACAAAATCCAAGCAGCCGGTGCAACTGTTCCGGTCACTGCCGCCCATCCGATGGCAACCGGCATGGCTCCTGCTGCGCCGCCCCAAACGATGTTTTGCGGGGTGCGACGCTTGAGCAGCAGTGTGTAAACAAAGACATAAAACAGGATGGCGGCAAGCGACAGCAGAGCCGCTAGCGGGGTGGTAAACACCCAGAGCCAAACGATGGAGGCAAGGCCAATCACCCAAGAAAAGACAAATGCCTCGCGCTTCGATAGCTCACCGGTGACCAGTGGACGACCCTTGGTGCGGCCCATGATCTGGTCGATATCGGCATCGATGTAACAGTTGAAGGCGTTGGCTGAACCAGCGCTGAGGGCGCCACCCACCAGGGTTGCCAAGACCAACCACAGGTTAGGAATTCCGCGATTGGCCAGAATCATGGTTGGCACCGTGGTAATCAAAAGCAGCTCAATCACACGTGGTTTGGTGAGAGCGATGTATGCCTTGATCTTGTTCATTTCAGTTAAGTCTAAATGCTTCAACACTGGCAGTATTCCTGCGGCGGTCAGGTTGCCTCGGAATAATGAATGTCAAGGTCTACTTGACTAATTTAGGCCTAACCGCATTTCTAAGCCCTAAAACTCGCAAGAGGTATAGACTTTTAGGGCTGGTAACCCGAGATTTTTTGGCTTGGAGTTGCCCGCTAACTGGCGACGGCGCCTAATTCCAATTCACCTAGTCTCAGACTAAATATTTGAAGGAGCTGTTTTGTCAGCATTCCAGTGGACCGAACTTGACTCTCGCGCAGTTGACACTGCCCGCGTACTTGCCGCAGACGCGGTTGAGAAGGTTGGCAACGGTCACCCGGGCACCGCAATCAGCCTTGCCCCAGTCGCCTACTTACTTTTCAATAAGGTCATGCGCCACGACCCAAAGGATGACCGCTGGCTTGGCCGCGACCGCTTTATCCTGTCGGTCGGTCACTCTTCGCTAACCATCTATAACCAGTTGTTCTTGCACGGTTATGGCCTCGAACTCGACGACATCAAGGCGCTGCGCACCTGGGGTTCAAAGACTCCAGCCCACCCAGAGTTTGGCCACACCAAGGGTGTCGAAATCACCACCGGCCCCCTAGGCCAAGGTTTGGCTTCGGCAACCGGCTTTGCCTACGCAGCTCGCTATGAGCGCGGTCTTTTCGACCCAGCCGCTCCAACTGGCACTAGCCCGTTTGACCACTTCGTCTATGTGATCGCCGGTGACGGTGATATGCAAGAGGGTGTCACTGCAGAAGCCGCATCCCTTGCCGGTCACCAGAAGCTTGGCAACCTAGTGGTCATCTATGACTCAAACCAGATTTCAATCGAGGATGACACCAACATCGCCTTCACCGAAAGCGTCACAGCGCGCTATGAGGCATACGGTTGGCACACCCAGACCGTTGACTGGAAAAAGACCGGCAACTATGTCGAAGATGTTGAAGAGCTTTACAACGCCATTCAAAAGGCAAAGGCTGAGACAGATAAGCCTTCGCTCATCACCCTGCGCACCATCATCGGTTGGCCTTCACCAAAGAAGCAAAACTCGGGCAAGATTCACGGTTCGGCTCTTGGTGCTGAAGAGCTAGCCGCATTGAAGACCGTGCTTGGCTTTGACCCTGAGAAGACCTTCGAGGTTGCACCAGAGGTTTTGGCTCACACCCGCTCTTACCAGACTCACGCCGACGCGGTTCGCAAGAGTTGGGAGGCATCTTTTGACGCGTGGGCATCTGAGAATGCCGACAAGAAAACGCTGCTCGAGCGAATCGTTTCTGGTGCAACACCAGATGGTTTGGAGGCTGCCCTGCCTAACTTTGAGGGTGGCAGCTCAATCTCGACCCGAGTTGCATCTGGCAAGGTCATCAACGCCATCGCAAAGGTAATGCCTGAGCTTTGGGGTGGTTCTGCCGACCTAGCCGACTCAAACATGACCACCATCGAAGGTGGCAAGTCATTCGTGCCGACCGAGTGGTCAACCCACGAGTGGAGCGCCGACCCATACGGTCGCATTCTGCACTT
>CAIPNT010000132.1 GCA_903866485.1 uncultured Micrococcales bacterium
AAGGCCCGTTTGGCCAAGTATGAAGAGATGGCTGCCGAGGCGGATCGCACCAGAAAGCTCGACTTCGAAGAAATCCAGATCCCGATGGGTCCTCGCCTAGGTGACATCGTCATCGAAGCGAAGAACCTACAAAAGGGCTTCGATGGTCGTTCACTAATCACCGGTCTGAGCTTCAGCCTGCCTCGAAACGGCATCGTTGGCGTTATTGGCCCGAACGGTGTTGGAAAGTCGACCCTGTTCAAGACCATCGTTGGCCTAGAGAAGCTTGACGGCGGTGACCTCAAGGTTGGTGAGACCGTCAAGATCTCATACGTAGACCAGTCGCGCGGCGGAATCGACCCGAACAAGACTCTTTGGGAGGTGGTCTCAGGTGGTCTCGACTACATTCAGGTCGGAAACCAAGAGATGCCTTCGCGCGCCTATGTGGCCGCATTCGGTTTTAAGGGGCCAGACCAGCAAAAGCCTGCCGGTGTTCTCTCTGGTGGTGAGCGCAACCGTCTAAACCTAGCGCTAACCCTAAAAGAGGGCGGAAACCTGCTGTTGCTCGATGAGCCAACAAACGACCTCGACGTTGAAACCCTAGGCAGTCTCGAGAACGCCCTGCTCGAATTTCCTGGATGTGCTGTGGTCATCACACACGACCGGTGGTTTCTTGACCGCGTTGCATCGCACATTCTGGCCTACGAAGGCACCGATGAAAGCCCCGACCAGTGGTACTGGTTCGAGGGCAACTTTGAGGCCTACGAAGAAAACAAGATCGCTCGTCTTGGCGCTGATGCAGCAAAGCCTCACCGTTCGACCTATCGCCGCCTAACCCGCGACTAAGGTTCCATAAAAATAACCCTCCCAGACCGTTTGGAGGGTTATTTTTTTAAAGCTTCTAGCCGACCAAAACCTTGATGGCCTCTTCGAACACCTCGTTGTGCTTGTCAACGTCTGACTTGGTTGTGGTTGGGCACATCAGGGCCATGTTGTGAAATGGAGTCAACAGAATGCCGCGGTTGGCAAGGTAAAGGTGCAAGAAGTCTTCGAGTTCGGCGTCTGCCGACTCAAAAGCCGCCGTTCCGGTTAGCGGGTAGGGCTTGGCAAAACGGTATTCGGCTCTTGCGCCCAGCTGGTTGATCGACCAAGGTAGGTCATAGCGCTCGAAAAGGTCATCTACTCCCGCGGTGAAATAGGTGGCCAGATAAATCATCTTGTCGAAAGACTCGCGGGTCAGAACTTTTTCGAGAGTGGCACGCATCGCCGCAACCTGAAGCGGGTTTCCGGCGAGTGTGCCACCAACGCCACCCATATCTACCAGGTCGAGATCGGTGCGCTCAAGCACCCTTGCTGCAAAACTCTCACTTAGGCCATAGGTTCCGGTTGGAATTCCGCCCGCAATAGCTTTGCCGATCACAAACAGATCTGGCTCCAGGTGATCGCGCATGGTCATTCCGCCATAGCCCGCCGAAAAAGTGTGAGTTTCATCAATGATTAGCAGCGTGTCGTACTTTCGGGTCAGTTCGCGAACTCCCTCGAGATATCCAGGCTCGGGAAGCACAATGCCAATATTCGTCAAGGCGGGTTCCATCAGAACTGCAGCGACATCACCGTTCTTGAGTTGACGTTCTAGCCCGTCGAGGTCATTGAACTCGGCCACTCGCGAGGTCTGGGTCACATCCACTGGCGAACCAACGTTGCCCGGGCGGCTCATCCCCTCACCATCCGGGCCAACCACAATCAGCGCCTCGTCAACCGAGCCGTGATAGCAGTAGGCGTTGAAGAGAATTTTTGGCTTGCCGGTGATGGCGCGCACCAGGCGGATAGCCCACCGGTTGGCATCGGTTGCGGTCAGAGAAAAACTCCACTTGGCCATACCGAAGCGCTCGGTGAGGTTTTGAGCAACCCACTGAGCATCCTCGGTGGGCAGCATGGTGGTTAGGCCTCCGAGGTCTGCGACCCTTTTGGTGACGGCCTCGACCACCGCCGGAGCCGAGTGCCCGGCCATGGCCCCTGTGTCTCCGAGAGCAAAATCGATATATTCATTGCCATCAATGTCCCAGATTCGATTGCCCACTGCTCGATCAAAATAGACGGGAAAGCCGCCTGCCTTCTTGTTCATCCAAGTCATTGGCACTCTGCCGAATAGATTGTCGGCCTTCGAGTAAGCCGCCTTTGACTTAGGGTTTCTGGCGGCAAAGGTTTCGACTTCAAGCTGACTTAGTGCTGCGAGTTTGGTGTGGTCAATCATCAGTGGTCCTTCTTAGCTATGAAATTCAGGCACACGAATCATGCCTTCTTGGGCAACGGTGGCCACGAGACGGCCATCCTGACTAAAGATCTTTCCGAGCGAAAGACCTCTTCCGCCTTGCGCACTAGGCGACTCTTGCGCATAGAGCAACCACGGGTCTGCCCGAGCATCCCGATGAAACCACATTGCGTGATCGAGGCTGGCCTGCTTCATACCCGGATGCGCCCACGCAATGCCGTGGCGGCGGTAGGTGCTCTCGAGAATTGAATAGTCGCTTGCATAAGCCAATGCGGCGCGATGCACTGCCGGGTCATCTCCTAGGTTGTCGAGAGCCTTCAGCCACACCGCTTGATGCGCAACGCGCTCGCCCTGCACCGTGAAATAGATAGGCGAAGTCACATAGCGCATGTCGAAAGGCCTAGCATTAGCCCAAAACTGAGCAACCGGATGTGGGTTATCGCCGATTATCTCGGCGGCAGACTTGAGCGTCTCAGGGTTTGGTATGTCTTCGGGACAAGAGTCCTGGTGATCTAGACCAGCATCACGGGTTTGAAACGAGGCAATCATCGAAAAGATAGCTTCGCCTTTTTGAAATGCTTGCACTCTTCGGGTGCTAAATGAGCGACCGTCGCGCAGGCGATCAACCGAAAACGTGATTGGCAAGTTAATGTCGCCCGCGCGCAGAAAATAGCCGTGCAGTGAGTGTGCCGGACGATCGTTTTCAACTGTGCGTTGAGCTGCAACAAGGCATTGTGCCAACACCTGTCCGCCAAATACGCGACCGTGAGGCATCCACTGAGAGGGGCCAACGAAAATGTCTTCGGTTGTTCTGGCGCCACCGGCATCAGTCAAATTGAGTGCCTCAAGCATCGCCTCAACCGGATTTGACGGAATTTGCTGTGTCATGAATTGCCTATCCTCGGTGCAACTTTGCCCCTCACAGGTTAGTTTAGACATTGAGATGAACAACACCTTCAAACTTATCGACGCAGACACGGTCACCGACCTCAAGGCTTTTTTGCAGCGCGCCAAGCGCCTTGATCCTGACGGCCTGGTTCGTCTTCGCGCCTTTGGGTCGATATTGGCTGCCTATGTTGCACCCATTTTTGCAGGCAGCCTGATGGATTCAGGGCCGACCATCCTTGGTTTGCGCACTTGTGAGCTTGCCGAGACCGCAGAAGTTGACGCGGTAGTGCCGATTTCGGCTGTTCTTGACCGTTTGGCTCGCGTGATTAACGAAGATTTTATAGACCTGACCGTTGAAATGCCTGCGTCTCAGCGTGCTGTTTGGGCGGGCATCTCGCCGCCGCGTCAAGGTTGGGCGCAGGTAGGCATCATTAACGAGACGCGACTGACCAAGATTGCCCGCGATGGCATCGATGAGGTGGCGAACAGCTTGCCAGAATCTGTCGGTGGCCCGATCGCCGCTCGAATCCGCGGTGAAATCTGGGGCCGCGGCATCGATCTTGAGACCAAGGTGCCCACCGGTGCCGCCTTTGCTGCGGCAGGTTTGGGTTTTTTGACCGAGAACGAAGAGGTTGGTCTCTATGAGGCCGAAGGTTGGGTTCGCCTAAGCAGTGAACACGGACACGTACTGGCTAAGGCCTCGACCAAGTTCTAATCCTCGAAGGTGTTGAGCATCGCGGTTGCAGCGCGATCTAGATAACCCCAAAGTTCAGCGTCTTGAAGTGCAGGCAGCTGCAGTGAATCTACAGCGGAGCGCATGTGCTTCAACCAGCGATCACGCGCATCCGGGTTGATTTTGAA
>CAIPNT010000133.1 GCA_903866485.1 uncultured Micrococcales bacterium
CACCTATACGGTCACTTTAAAGGCCAAAAATGCTCACGGTGTCACCTCGAGCCTGCCTTCTGTGACACCACTTGACGCGTATTACAACAAGCAGTGGTCACTTTGGTCAACCTATGGAATCAACGCTCCGAGCGCTTGGTCAAGAACCATGGGGGCAAAGTCGGTTGTGGTTGCCGTAATCGACAGTGGAATCACATCTCACCCCGATCTGAACGATCAGATTGTGCCGGGCTATGACTTTGTGAGCGATGTGGCTTCTTCGGGCGATGGCGACGGATGGGACCCGGACCCGACGGACCCAGGAGACTTCTCAGGAAATACACCGAGCTCGTGGCACGGCACTCACGTTGCGGGCCTAATCGCTGCCGAATCGAATTCGATTGGCGTCACGGGTGTGGCCCCTAACGTCAAGATTGAGCCAATTCGCGCTCTTGGCAGCAGTGGCGGTTCATCTGCCGATCTGATTGCTGCCCTGCACTGGGCGGCGGGCATTCATGTGGCTGGCGTTCCAGATAACAAGAACCCTGCCAAGGTGGTCAACCTTTCGATGGGCACCGACGGCAGCTCACCTTGTCGATTGCCTGGTGAAACCCTTGGCGCCACCGAGCAGGCACTTGCCGACCTCAAGAATGCCGGGGTTACTGTCATCAGTGCCGCCGGAAACTATAACGTGCCTGCCTACTTGTCTTATCCTGGCAACTGTTATCCGACCATCAACGTCGGAGCCACCGGATTCTCTGGCGATCGCGCCTCGTATTCGAACTACTCGGTTTTGGATAACACCGGAACTATGGTTGGCGTTGACATCTCTGCTCCTGGCGGAGACAGTCAAAACCCTGGAAATTCGCCTGACGGCACCAACGGCAAAATTATCTCAACGCTAAACAGCGGCAAGACCACGGTCGGCTCACCAACCTACGACTATGACGAAGGCACCAGCATGGCTACGCCTTTGGTCACCGGGGTTGTGGCGCTGCTCTATTCACTAAATAGCAAACTCACCTTTGATCAAGTGTGGAAGCTTTTGCAGAGCACGGTCACTCCGTTTCCACCGGGCAGCGAGTGTGCCACAAAGGGAATATGTGGTGCCGGAATCGTGAACGCCGGGGCAGCCGTTGCGGCCGCGGCCGCCCTGCCATAGCTGCACTTGGCAGATATCCGGTTAAACTTCTATCCACACGGATGAGGAGTCGACCTTGAAATTGCATCGCGCTTGGCTGGTGGCCGGTGTCACCTTTTTGACTCTCATTTGCGCGGCAGCCTTTCGGTCTACCACGTCAATCATGTTCATGCCTCTCGAAATGGAGTTTGGCTGGAGCAGAACCACCACCTCGGCTGCGCTGTCGTTGAACATGCTGATTTATGGTCTAACCGCGCCTTTCGCGGCCACGCTCATGGAACGATTTAGCCCCAAGCGAGTTGCCACCGCCGCGCTTGGCCTTGTTGCACTGGGAACCGGTCTCACTGTGACGATGAGCCAATCTTGGCAATTGATGCTCTACTGGGGGGTCTTTGTTGGTCTCGGCACTGGTTGCTTGGCCTTGGTTTTTGGCTCGATGGTGGCAAACCGTTGGTTCTCGAAACGCCGTGGTCTAATCACAGGAATCTTTTCGGCCGCCTACGCAACCGGGCAACTGATATTTTTGCCGGCCCTGACAACGGTTGTGATGACCAAAGGGTGGAGAGTTTCATCTCTCATAGTCGCCGGCTTTGCAATTGCGGTAATTCCAATTTTTGCGATTTTCTTCAAAAACTCGCCGCAAGAAGTTGGTCTCGAGCCGTATGGCGGCCCAGTTGCTGCACAAAGCGGTCCGGCAGCTCCTAAAACCGCACTAGGAACCATTCGAGTGCTGTTCGAAGCGTTCAGAAAGCCTGCCTTCTGGATTATTGCCGGCACATTTTTCGTTTGCGGCTGGACTACCAATGGTCTTATCGGCTCACACTTCATCCCCGCGGCGCACGATATGGGAATGCCCGAGAACACGGCAGCCGGGCTTCTAGCAGTTGTGGGAATCTTTGACTTCGTAGGCACAATTTTGTCGGGATGGCTTACCGACCGCGTTAGCCCAATTCTGTTGCTTGTCGTCTATTACGGTTTGCGGGGTTTGGCCCTGTTTACGGTTCCATTTGTGCTCGGCCCAACCGTTCAACCGCCTTTGCTGTTCTTTATCGTTTTCTACGGGTTGGACTGGATTGCCACGGTTCCGCCCACCGTCGAACTTTGTCGCCGATATTTTGGTATTTCGAGATCGCCTTCTGTTTACGGCTGGGTGTTTGCATCGCACATGATTGGCGCAGCTGTCGCCGCCGAGTTTGCGGGGGCAATTCGTCAGTCTCAGGGGTCCTATTTCATTGCCTGGATAACCGCCGCCGCCCTTTGCCTGCTGGCCGCTGGTTCGGTTTTGTTGCTGCACCGACTTAAACCGATGTCGGTCGCCGAATAGCTGACTGTCTAATCTTTTCCGGGCCCTGTTAAATAGAAAAACCTCGGAAATCCGAGGTTTTTCTATTTGGCACTGGTGCGGAAGGTGGGACTTGAACCCACACGTCTCTCAACGCTAGAACCTAAATCTAGTGCGTCTGCCAATTTCGCCACTCCCGCGTGCTCATCAATGATAACCCATAAATTGCTTGTGGATAAATCGCGCGCAAAAAAACTTTCGAAATGATGCTTTTCAGTGTCTCAGAAAGGTGGCACTAATGGTGAATTTGCTCGAACAGGTCAGTCAGCAGGCGCGCAGGCACTCGATTGACAACCGCGCGCCGGCATCAGATTCATTGAACGTTGCGGTCGATCAGGCGATCGAAAATCACCTGCATTCAATCTCGCTCGATGATGAGCTTGATCTTCGCAAGCGAGCTCAAGACCAGCTGTTTGGGTTTGGGGTGCTGCAACCACTGCTTGATGATGAGGGCATCGAAGAGATTTGGATAAACGGCCCTGACAAGATTTTTATCGCCAAAAATGGTCTCGCCTCTCGCGTCAACGGTGCAATCAGCGCAGTTCAGATTTCGGCAATTTGCGAGCGTATGCTTCGCAGATCTGGTCGCCGTCTCGACCGGTCGTCACCCTTTGTTGACGCATCGCTGCCAGACGGCTCCCGTTTTCACGCCGTGATTCCCGATGTCACACGAAGTGATTGGTCGATAAACATTCGCAAGTTTCCGTCTCGAGTGCTCTCACTTAGCGACTTAGAAATGCGCGGTGCCGTGACTGGCCAGCAGGTGAAATTTTTGTCTGATTCGGTTCGGGCGGGCAAAAACATTTTGGTGTCGGGAGCAACCCAAGCCGGCAAAACCACCGTGCTTTGCGCACTTCTAGAAGAGCTGCCAGATGTTGAGCGGGTTGTTACGGTCGAAGAGACCTTTGAAATCAGGCTCAGTGCCCCTGATTGGGTTGCCATGCAGACTAGGCAGGGCAGCTTGGAGGGGTCTGGCGAGGTCACTCTTCGTCGACTTATCAAAGAGGCGCTTCGCATGCGGCCATCGAGGCTGGTGGTTGGCGAAGTTCGCGAAGCTGAGGCACTCGATTTGCTGATTGCACTCAATTCGGGCCTTCCAGGGCTTTGCACCATACATGCCAATTCTGCGCGCGAAGCTATCAACAAGATTTGCACGCTGCCGCTTTTGGCCGGTCAAAATATCACTCGGCAGTTTGTGCAGCCGACTGTCGCCAGTTGCATCGACCTCGTGGTGCACTGCCAGATGGTTTCATCGGGGCAGCGCAAGGTTCGAGAAATTCACGAGGTTGCATATGTTGATGGCGAGTTGGTCACAACCGAAGTGCACATCGGTGATGACAAATGAAATTTGCTCGCTGGCTTCGCTCCAACCTCGATGGGGCAGGTCTTTCAAGGTTAAGCACGGCTTGGTTCGTCTTTGCTCTGTTAGGTGCAGCCATAAGTCTCGATACAGTGTTTGCAACTTTGTCGAAGATTCAGGCATTCGGCCTGTGTATTGCCATTGCGTTTACTGGGTTGACAGTCGAGTTGCTTGATTCACGGGCAAAGGCCAGAAGGCTGGTTATCTCTAGGTCTTGGCCCGAGGTGATTGATTCATTGCAATCTGCCGCAGCCGCCGGCATTCCAATCGCTGAGGCGTTGGGCGCGCTGGCAATGGAGGGGCCTAAAAACTTGAGACACTATTTCGGTTCCATGATTCAGCGCTACGACTCGGGTCAAGACCTTGCCAAGACTTTGGGGCAACTAAAATCCGACTTTGGCGACGCCAATGCCGATCGCATCATCGAATTGCTGTTAATAACCGCTCAAGCTGGCACCGACGGCTACCTCTCCGCGCTCAAATTGATGGGTCAAACTTGCCGAGCTGAAATCGCAACCTGGGACGAAGTGCGGTCAAAACAAGGATGGGTTGCCGGTACCGCAAAGTTGGCTATCGGAGCCCCGTGGGTAATTGTGGCAATGCTGGCGAGTCGCCAAGAGAACGTGCGGGCATATTCTTCGTCTGGCGGCTCAGCGATATTGTTTCTCGGGCTTGCCATGTCGGTTGTGGCCTATCTGATGATTAGAGCATTTGGCTCGATGGTTTCTCAACCAAGGGTGTTTGGCTAATGGCTGCGCTATCTGGATTTCTACTTGCGTTCTCTGTCGCCTCATTTGCGCAGATTTTCGGTCGATCGCGGTCAAGGTCTTTGGCCGATCGGCTGTCGCCGCAGACGCATCGAGTGTCTATCTTTAGGTCGTTGTTCGAATCATTTTCGGCGCGAATCTCAACCTTCGGAATTTCCAAACGCCAAATGAGGGCCGCACTTTATGAGTTGCCAGATTTTCTAGACATGTTGGCTCTGGCCTTGGCCGCTGGCGATGGCATCTTTACCGCCATTGCCAGAGTCACTCCTAGAGCCTCTGGCGTTTTGGCCGATCATTTTTCGAGGTTGATGCAGGCGCTAGAGCTCGGTGGTGAGTTTGAAGTTGAGATCAAAGAGCTCGCACGAAGAATTCCGCAGCGGCAGGTTTCTGAGTTTTGCAGCAAGCTGTTGCTTTCACTTAGGCGCGGCAGCCCACTAGCCAACTTGCTTCGCGAGCAGTCTCAGAGTGCTCGCAAAGAGATAAGGGCTGACCTGTTGCGTCAGGCTGCTCGCAACGAAACCCGAATGCTGATTCCGCTGGTGTTCTTGATATTGCCGGTCACAGTGCTGTTCGCGGTCTATCCGAGTCTTCAACTTTTGCGAATCAACTATGTATAGGAGAGAAATGAAAAATATGCACAAACTAAAGCCGGCTCATCAACTAAGCAGCGAATCGGGCGATGTGCCTGGGTGGGTGCTGATTACGCTGATGACCGCAGGCCTGGTCGTCTTGCTTTGGTCAATTGCCGGGCCGGCTCTCAAGGGCGTTTTTGAACAGGCCCTAAATAAAGTTGCAACGTTCTAGAGGTTCGGCGCCAGTTGACTTCATCTTGGTTTCTGTGCCGTTGGTGATGATGGCATTCAGCGTAATTAGCTTGGCGCTTGTCGGTTATGTCACCAACGTGGCCACGGATGTTGCCGTTGATGCCGCCAACTACGCTGCCCTCGCCGACCAAGACCCTTCTGCAGCTAGAGACCGGGCTATTGAGCGACTCGGCACCGGCCTAATGTCGGCGAATTTGTCAACCGTCGAAGTTGGTTATATCGGCGGGGCAGAAGGTTGCGAGGTGCGCTCTAAAGTGACCGTCACGGTTCCAAGGTTCGGCTTTATTGGAGGATTCAGTGTCGTTCAAGAGATCGGTCATGCATTTTGTGAAAATCAAGGATGAGTCTGGGGCTGCGGCAATCGAGCTGATTGGTTTCGGGTTGATTCTGCAGGTGCCCTTGCTGTTGCTTGCGATTGCGTTGCTGGGCTTTCAACACAGTCAACTTGCCGCCGAGGCAATAGCAAGAAACGCATTGCGGGCCTGGGTAGTGACGGGCCAAGATCCAAAAAGGGCGGCGGCGCAAATCGAAGCGGATTTTGGGCTCAACGAAGATCAGGTGACCCTAACAGCCACCTGCGACCCGCAAACCTGCCTCGGCGACACCGTGTTGTTGAGGTTGCTGGTTCAAGTGGCTGGTGCCGAGGCAATCGCCGTGGGCAAACAATGAGGCGCGCTAAAAATCTTTGCCATCAATTTTCGCTCCGTTTGCATTATGACAAAGGTTCTGTAGCACCGCTTGGGCTTGGGTTGGCGATGTTGTCGTTGGCGGCGACTTTGACATTCTCGGCGGCTGGCTCGCTTTACATCTTTCAAAACCGCCTCACCACTATGGCAGAAGAGGCGGCGGTGTTTGAGGCGGCCTCGGCAGGTGACGCCAACGACTATCTTGCGCTTGAAAGTTCAGATCTGAGCAAACAAATCAATGTTGCAAAGGACGAGAATCTGGATGGCGTCACGACCGAGGTAAAGTTGTGTGCCATTTGGAGCTGGCCGCTGGCATTCATCGACTTCTTAGCTGACCAAACCGTCTGCGGATACGGGGCCGCGCGCTAACGGTTCGCTCATCAATGGGGCTTCCCTCTAACTGATTTCAAAGCGCGCGATGTGTCGCCACATGCCTACTGCACCGGTCAGCGCGATGATGCCCATGCCAGCCATGGCCAAGGGTAGACCAAAAATCACGGTCAGAAGTGAAATTGCCGGTGCGGTTGCGGCCTGACCGCTGTCATTCATCAACCTAAAGAACGCCAAAAATTCATTGCGCGCGTCCTTCGGGGCAAGGTCTGCGCCAATCACCAAAATCAATCCGCTGCCCAATGCGTTGCTGAGACTGAGCGCAAGGCCGATAACCAAGAATCCGGTGGCATCATGCACCAGGCTGAGGGCAAAGAACGATATCGCCATGCCAAAAAGTGTGGGGGCTGCAGCCCACTTGCGGCCAAAACGGTCAATGACCTGCCCCGAGGTATAAAACAGCGCAAAATCCAGAGCTCCGGCGATGCCAATATAGAGCGCTGCGGTGGTTACCGGCAGGTGAATGTAGAGCGCCCACAGAGGCAAACCGATCGTTCTCGCAGTGCGTGCAATCGACAGAGCGGTAGCCGAAAGTCCAAGGGTGCTAAGCTTCAGGCGTTCGCGCTTGGCAATGTGCCAAAGCTTGTGACCCTTGTTTGGGGGAGTATTGCGCATGTTATCGGGCTTCGTGCTGAGCAAAACTGCTCCGGCAAGCAGCGCAAAGACAACGGTCATAAGGTAAACGCTCTGCACGCCCCAAAAGCGCACCGCAACCGAGCCAAGCAGCGGACCCACAAAGCTTCCGCCCCTGAATGTGCCACCCAAAAACGCGAGTGCCCTTGCGCGTCGTTCCAGCGGCACGGTTTCGGTCATGTAGCCGTGTCTTGCCAAACCAAAAACCGACATGCATGCGCCCGAGATCAGGATGCCGGCAGAAAGCATCCAGATGTTGCTTGCAAACACAGCCAGCAAAATCGAAACCGCCCCAGCAAGTGCGGCGTAAATCATCGCCTTGCGCTCGCCGAGGAGGTTAATCAATTTGACCGCCGGGATGTCGGCTAACAGGGTGCCGAGCACTCCCAAACCAGCGATGATTCCGGCAGTTGCGATGTTGGCGCCCATCGCTTCGGCGCTGGCTGGAATTATCGGAATCAACCCAGACTCACCAACCGAAAACAAAAATGAGGGCAAAAACACCGGATAGAGCAGGTGTCTCAGCTTGAAGTGCTCATTCGTTTGGGTCACACATCTATTATCGGCGTCTCGCCTAGACTGGAGGTGCAATGGCAGACCTAGACGTAACCTCAGAAATTCGCGAGCTTCGCGCAACATTTGGCGATATTCGTCACGTGGTTGATGAGCCAAAGTTGATTCAAGAGGTTTCCGAACTCAAAGACCAGGCCGCCGACCCAAATCTCTGGGATGACACCGCTCGCGCCCAGCAGGTCACCAGTCGCTTGTCACACAAGCAAGCGATGCTGTCCAAATTGACCGACGTTGCTTCGAGGCTTGATGACCTCGAGGTGCTCATTGAAATGGCAAATGCAGAGGCCGACCAAGCCACCCAGCAGGAGGCGAAAGCTGAACTTACGTCGCTGCAGGCGGTTATTTCAGAGCTTGAAGTGCAAACTTTGCTTAACGGTGAATACGACTCACGCGCAGCCGTAATCACCATCCGGTCTGGCGCAGGTGGCGATGATGCCACCGACTTCGCCGAAATGCTGATGCGCATGTATCTGCGTTATGCCGAACGTCACAAGATGCCTTACTCGGTGCTAGACACTTCTTATGCCGAGGGGGCAGGTATCAAATCAGCAACCTTTGAAATTGATGCGCCGTTTGCATTTGGAACGCTGTCGGTTGAAGCCGGCACTCACCGTCTTGTGCGCATGAGCCCATTTGGTGCCGCCGGCAAGCGACAGACATCTTTTGCCGCGGTTGAGGTTGTGCCTCTGGTCGAAATGACCGAAGCAATAGACATTCCAGACAGCGAAATTCGCGTGGATGTGTTTAGGTCATCCGGTCCGGGTGGCCAGAGCGTTAACACCACCGATTCGGCGGTTCGCATTACGCACATTCCAACCGGAACCGTGGTCAGCTGCCAAAATGAAAAAAGTCAGATTCAAAACAAGGCCGCAGCGATGCGAGTTTTGCAGTCTCGCCTGCTCGAAATTCGCCGCCGCGAAGAAGAAGCCAAAAAGAAGCAGATTGCCGGTGATGTCAAGGCCAGCTGGGGCGAGCAAATGCGCTCGTATGTGCTTGCGCCATATCAAATGGTCAAAGACTTGCGCACTGAGCACGAGCAGAACAACCCGAACGCGGTCTTCGACGGCGACCTGGATGGCTTCATCGCTGCCGGCATCCGCTGGCGCAAGCAGACACAGGCAAACGCCTAACGCGCTTAGCCGCAGCCGCAACTTAGGCTTGACTCATCATGATTCGCATCGAAAGCGTAACCAAGCAATACAAGGGGTCTTCGCGACCGGCCTTGAATAATGTTTCGCTCGAAATTGAAAAGGGTGACTTCGTCTTTTTGGTGGGAGCATCGGGCTCGGGCAAGTCATCTTTGATGCGACTGATGCTTCGTGAAGACATTCCAACCTCTGGTTCGGTGCACGTGCTCGGCGAGAACCTAGTCGGCATACCAAGTCGCCGCATTCCATACTTTCGCCGCAAGCTTGGCGTTGTTTTTCAAGACTTTCGACTTCTGCCAAGCAAAACCGTAGCCCAAAACGTTGCCTTTAGCCTCGAGGTAATTGGCAAATCGCAGGCTTTTATTCAAGAGGCTGTGCCAGATGTCTTGGCGATGGTTGGTCTCGAGGGCAAGGCCGATCGCCTGCCGAGTGAACTTTCGGGTGGTGAGCAGCAGCGCGTCGCTCTTGCCCGCGCCATTGTCAATAAGCCGGCCGTGTTGCTTGCTGACGAACCAACCGGAAACCTCGACCCGGCAACCAGCGAGGGAATCATGGCTCTGCTTGAGCGAATCAACCTTGCCGGCACCACAGTTGTTATGGCAACTCACGATCGTGGCATCGTTGACCGACTGCAGAAGCGCGTGGTTGAAATGCGCGAGGGCGAGATCTTCCGCGACCAGCGCTCGGCTGGCTACATCAAGACTCAAACCGACTCTCATCCGGTAAAGTCTTGGAATCTGTCAATCGGTGAATCTTGGAGCCTAGGCGGCGACGAGTAATGCGCTTTGGTTTTGTGCTGGGCGAAATTGGCCACGGTTTGCGCCGCAACGTTTCAATGGTGATTTCGGTCATCCTGGTCACATTTATCTCACTAACCTTCGTGGGTACCGCATCACTGCTGCAGCTGCAAATCGGTCAAATGAAAAACTACTGGTATGACCGTGCTCAGGTTGCTGTCTACCTGTGCACCGATGTTTCGCCGAGCGATGCCTGCCCGCAGGGGGAGGCTTCGACTGACCTAAAGACTGCCGTCGAAGACAAACTTAAGTCTTCGCTTCTGCAGCCTTATATCAAGCACTTTTACTTTGAAGACCACCAGCAGGCCTATGCCAAGTTTGAGCAGCAGTTTGCCGGCAACTCGGTGGCCAAGTACGTTTCGCCAACTCAGTTGAATGAGACCTTCTGGGTCAGCCTTAAAGATGCAAATAAGAGCCAGATCATCACCGAAAGCTTCAGCGGAATGGCCGGCGTTGAAGAGGTCAAAGACCAGCGCACATACCTCGACCAGATCTTTAGCATTCTGAATGCCGCTTCGCTTGCCGCAATCGGCATCGCGGCGTTGATGCTTGTATCGGCGGTGCTACTAATTTCGACCACCATTCGTTTGAGCGCCTTTTCGCGACGCCGAGAAATCGGCATTATGCGCCTTGTTGGCGCCAGCAACTTCTACATCCAGTTGCCATTCATTCTCGAGGGAGTCGTGGCCGCTACCATCGGTTCTGCGTTGGCTGCCGCAGCGGTGCTTTCGGTTGTGCAGTTCTTCGTTCAGGGGTACCTGGCAACCAGGCTTCCGTTTACCAGCTTCGTAAATCTCTCGGATGCGTTCTTGGTTGCTCCGGCTCTTGTAGTCGCCGGCATCTTGCTCTCGGCCATTGCGTCTGGTTTCGCAATTCGCCGTTACCTGCGAATATAGAAACCTTATGCCTAAAGAACGCGGCCAAAAAGTTGTTGCCAGCAACCGAAAAGCGCGCCACGATTACACAATCCTTGATGTTTATGAGGCCGGCCTTGTGCTTACCGGACCCGAGGTTAAATCGTTGCGCGCAGGCCGAGCGTCTCTAATTGATGGTTTCGGCAGCATCGAAAATGGCGAGGCTTGGCTAGAAAACGTTCACATTCCTGAATACACTCAGGCAACTTGGAACAATCACCCTGCACGCCGCCGCCGCAAGATGTTGTTGCACGGTCACGAGATTTATAAACTTCAGGGCAAAATCAAAGAGTCTGGTTTGACGCTGGTTCCGCTCTCGATTTATTTCAAGGATGGCCGAGCCAAGGTTGAGATTGCCTTGGCTCGCGGTAAGCGCGAATACGACAAGCGTCAGACCTTGAAAGAGCAGACCGACAAGCGCGAAGCGGATCGCGCTATGTCGACCAAGGGCAAAGACTGGTAGTTGGCGCCCATTTGCACTCACAGGGACACCACAGCCTAATGTCTGTGCACTCACGTATCCTTGAAACAACCCCAAAAGACCATAGCCCAAACGTTTAGGTCAGGTCTGCGGGGAGATGGTAACTAAATATGGGGATGATCGGTTTCGACAGTGCATGTGTAACTGGA
>CAIPNT010000134.1 GCA_903866485.1 uncultured Micrococcales bacterium
GTGGGTCACTTACACTTACCAGGCTCCAGATAAAGAAAGGCACCGCCACGATTCGCGCCATCGTGATGGCGTTCGGCAGGTTCCAGGGGCTGTTATTTGACATCATTGCCGACCCGTCAGCTGCCAGGCATCCTCGTCGCCGTCATCTTCGTCACCAGTCGTGATTATTGAGCGATCGACCTGAGCGCGAGGCACGAAGTCGTCGAAACTGCCGGCGGCCAAATTGCTGTCTGGCTCTTGGTCGAAAGCATCGATGATTGCTGCAGCTTGGGCAACCGGTGCGCTTGCGGTGGCGCCCGGTTCGCCGCGCAACTGAGCCAACACCATGGCCAAATCTTCTGGCTTGACCAGAACATCTCGGGCTTTTGAACCCTCGCTAGGGCCAACAATCTGGCGAGACTCCATGAGGTCCATTAAGCGACCGGCTTTGGCAAAGCCGACTCGCAGCTTGCGCTGCAACATCGAGGTTGAACCGAACTGCGAATTGATGACCAACTCGGCGGCTTGCAACAAGACTTCTAGGTCGTCACCGATATCGGCATCGACAACCTTTTGAACGGCAACCTCTTCGACATCGCTGCGATATTCAGGCTGCATCTGGGCCTTCACGTGCTCGACAATCTTGTGCAGTTCGCTTTCGGCAAGCCAGGCTCCCTGAACGCGCATTGGCTTGTTGGTGCCCATGGGCGAGAACAATGCGTCACCCTGACCAATTAACTTTTCGGCTCCCGGCTGGTCGAGAATAACTCTCGAGTCGGTGACCGAGGTGACCGAGAAGGCAAGCCTCGAAGGCACATTTGCCTTAATCAAACCGGTGACCACGTCAACAGAAGGTCGCTGGGTGGCCAAAACCAAGTGAATGCCAGAGGCGCGCGCCAACTGGGTGATGCGAACGATCGAGTCTTCGACGTCGCGTGGAGCCACAATCATGAGGTCGGCAAGCTCATCAACCACTACCAATAGATAAGGGTAGGGCTGCAAAACTCGCTTGCTGCCCTCTGGCACCTTGACCTCACCGGCAACGATGGCGCGGTTGAAATCATCGATGTGCTTGAAGCCAAAGCTGGCCAGGTCGTCATAGCGCATGTCCATCTCTTTGACAACCCACTGCAGCGCCTCTGCGGCCTTTTTGGCATTGGTGATGATTGGCGTGATCAGGTGCGGCACACCCTGGTAGGCAGCCAGTTCGACTCGCTTTGGGTCAATCAAAACCATGCGCACCTCGGCAGGCTTAGCGCGCATCAAAATCGAGGTAATCATCGAGTTGACGAAGCTTGACTTTCCGGCACCGGTGGCACCAGCCACCAAGAGGTGAGGCATCTTGGCTAGATTGGCGACGACGAAACCGCCCTCGACGTCTTTGCCGATGCCAATGGTCATAGGGTGCAGGCTCTTGGTGGCCACCTCAGAACGCAGCACATCACCCAGAGATACGGTCTCGCGGTCGGTGTTAGGAATCTCGATGCCGATGAGCGACTTGCCCGGAATCGGCGCCAGGATGCGCACCTCGTTGCTGGCCACAGCATAAGAAATGTTGCTGGCTAGCCTGGTGACTGCCTCAACCTTCACTCCGGGTGCAAGCTCGACTTCATATCGGGTAACGGTTGGGCCACGCGAAAAACCCACCACGGCAGCCTCAACACCAAACTCTTTGAATACGTTGGTGATAGCCACCACAATCTGCTCGTTGGCAGCCGACTTTGCCTTTGGTGGTGTGCCCGGAGCCAAAAAGTTTGATGGCGGCAAAACATAAGGTCTACGCGGTGCAGCTGGTGCGGCCGCATCTGAGGAAGCCGGGGTGGCCGGTGCAACCGAGGCAGTGGCGACCGCAGGAGCCACAAAAACCGGTGCAGCCGGCAGGTTGATTGGTTCGGTTGCCGCCTCAATCGAATCTACCGAAGCCGACTTGACATCAACCGAGTCACCAAACAGAGCGCCTAGGTCATCGTCATCCTCAAACATCGCCTGGGTGGTGGCGATTGGAGTGTCGAAGGCGGGTTCGTCCGCGGTCTTGCCCTTGCGCCACCAAGGCACCCTGGTGCCATCAAACGCATCAAGCACCTCGTCATCAAACTCTTCAACCGGTTGCGGCTTGTTTAGCTCAGAACCGAAGAGCACGGATGCCAAACCTCTAAGGCGTTCACCGATCTTGTTGGGTGCAGTCTTGGTCAAAATCAACATCGAGCCGAAGGTGAAGACGGCGAGCACCGCTGCGGTTAGCCAAGAACTCACCGCACCGGCTCCAAAAATACTCAGAAAGGGAATCGAAACCAGCCAGCCGAAGACTCCGCCAGCGGCTGATACGCCCAGGGCTGCACCCTGCGCGAAACCGATTGCGTCTGAAGGTTGCGGCGGCTTGACGGCAAAGGCCTCGAAAAAACCACTAACTGAAGTAAGCAGCAAAAATAGCCCGACTCCGATGCGACCGTTGTCACGAGTGGTTGACGGGTTAATCATTAGGTGAATGGAAAAAATAACCAGCACCACCGGCAGCACATAGGCCACGCGACCAAACAGCAAACCAAAGGTGACGTCGTTTAGCCAGTTTGCCCAGTCAACCTTGGCCATGA
>CAIPNT010000135.1 GCA_903866485.1 uncultured Micrococcales bacterium
CTCAGCGGACGGTGTCAACAACTGGACGAACATCGCATCTCTGGCTTCAACGGCTACCAACATTTCGTTGAACGCGCCTGCAAAGGGAGCATCGATGAGCTATCGCGCCATCGCGGTCACCGCATTTGGCGCCTCACTGCCAACTGCCTCGGTCGCACTGACCACACCGGCAACCCCACCCGCCGGAGTTAACTCTGCTTCGGTCTCGTTGACCGCAACCGACCAGGTTACGGTGCGATGGAGTGCGCCTTATGACAACGGCGGTTCACCGCTGACCGGTTATTTGGTCGAGCAATTGTTAAGCAACTCCTGGACCGCGGTTGGCCAGGTCGCATCAGACGTTCTGAACTATTCGCAGGCTCGCGGGCTTCCTGGTTCAATATCGACGTTTAGGGTTTCGGCAGTCAACGCCATCGGTGTTTCTAATGCAACCGCAGCCTTCTCGATTCAGGTGCCTTACCTGCAGGCAAGCGCACCTACCGGCTTCGCTGCTGTTTATAACTCGGGCACCAAGTCCATAGACATCTCTTATGGGGCTCCAACCAACCTTGGTGGTGGCAGCGTTGGTTACTACTATTTGCAATCTTCTGCTGACGGCGGAACCACCTGGCTTAGCCCAACGGTGATTGCTGGCAACAGGCTTTCGGTGTCAATCGCGGCACCGGCCAAGGGTCAGACAATCGCCTTGCGCATCTATGCATCGACGCAGTTTGGTGCAGGAGCGGTTGCTGGGCCGATAACTCTAGCGGTTGCCACAACGGTGGCGGCAGCGCCAACGGCACTCAGCGCCCAAACCAACCCGGATGGCACCATTGCTCTGCACTGGTCAGCGCCAACCGATAATGGCGGCACGGCAATCTTGGGTTACAAGGTTCAACGACTTGCTGGCTCAAGCTGGACCGACTGGCTGAGCGTTTCTGGCAACTCCACTTCGGTGAGCGGAGCTAGAGACCTACCTGGCACAGCCGTCACCTGGCGAGTTCTGGCTTCTAATGCGGTTGGCCTTTCAAGCCCAAGTGTCTCGGCTAGTTATTCGATTGCGCCAGTCAAGGCCGGCGCGGTGCAAAACCTCGTTGCCAGCGCAGCAAACAATGCAAACCAGGTGGCACTCAGCTATCTTGCCCCGGCCAACCTGGGGGGAGCCCCACTGATTAGCTATTACGTCGAGCTAAGCAAAGACAACGGTGCCAGCTGGATCACTCTCGGCACCACATCGGCGCTCAGCGTGATTGCCGCTGGTCCGGCCAAGTCGGTCACTTGGCAATATCGCGTGCAGGCTTCGACAGCTGCCGGATTGGGTGACCCTTCAAACTTGGTCAACTACACCGGCCGCTAAACCAACTAAAAGAAAACCCCTCGATTGCTCGAGGGGTTTTCGCTTGCCCGAGGGCGCAAACTGTTATTTGTTCACAAGAATCGGTCCAAGCACTGCGGTTGAAAGCGCGATGATTGCCAAGGCTCCGATGCTCGGAACTACCCACTTAGGTGTGTTCTCACGCTTTTGGTAGGTGTAGCCGATGAAGAAGATTGCGGTTAGCGCCAAGCCCTTAATCGAAAGCGCGATTGGGTTGATGGTCTGGGTTGGCTCGGTGATTGGCAGCAGACCAGCCATTACGAGTCCGGTTAGCAGCGACAACCATGAACCGTGCAAAATGCCAGGGTTAACCTTGGCGCCGTGCTTGAAGTTCTTGGTCTCGGCTAGAACACCTCCGAGGATGGTGGCGAATGCGATTAGGTGCAGAATCAAAAAGATTTCAGAAACGATTGTCATGATTTCAGTCTAGCCATGAGCACAGCTGCTTCAACTGCTTCGGCGCCCTTGTCTTCTTTGGACCCTTCTAGTCCGGCGCGGTCAAGCGCCTGCTGTTCGGTGTTCACCGTCAACAGACCAAAACCAACCGGGATGCCGCTGTCGAGCTGAACTCGGTTGAGTCCATCCGTGGCCGCAGAGCAAACATAGTCAAAGTGCGGTGTATCGCCTTGAATGACAACGCCAAGCGCGATGACCACGTCGGCGCCGGCATCGATTGCATACTGGGCGCCAAGCGGCAGCTCAAATGCTCCTGGAACACGCCAGATTTCATACTCGGAGTTGCCGGCTGCCTGCAGGGCTCGCTCGGCTCCTGCCAATAGGCCATCGGTGATCTGGGTGTGCCAGCTGGTTACGACAATCGCAACCTGAAGTCCACTTGCATCGATTTTTAGTTTTGGGGCTCCCGCTCCACTCATGCCTTAACCTCCGGAATGATGTGACCCATGCGGGCACGTTTGGTCTCTAGATATTGCTTATTTTGTGCCGCTTCGCCAACAATCACCGGAACGTAAGAGTTAACCGAGATGCCGGCCTGGTTCAAAAAGTCGCTCTTGGCTGGGTTGTTGGTCATCAGGCGAACGCTGTTGACGCCAAGGTCGCGCAAGATCGAAACGGCGGCTCCGTATTCGCGGTTTTCGCTAGGCAAGCCAAGGGCCAGGTTGGCATCAACTGTGTCGAGACCGGTGTCTTGCAGAGCATAGGCCTTTAGCTTGTTTAGCAAGCCAATGCCCCGCCCCTCTTGGCCGCGCAGATAAATCACGATGCCACCCTTTGGGTCATTGGCGATCTGGTCGAGCGCAAAGTCAAGTTGTGGACCGCATTCGCACTTGAGCGAGCCAAAGGCTTCACCGGTAATGCACTCTGAGTGCATGCGAATGAGAACATCATCTCCGGTTGGGTTTCCCGCGATTATGGCCACGTGGTCGGCCGTGGTGCGGGTGTCGTAATAACCGCGAACGCGGAAATCGCCGTGAATGGTAGGCAGTTTTGCCTCTGCTTCAAAGCGGATGCGGTCGTTGATGGTTTCTTCTGGAAAGTCATCTTGGCTGCGACGGTAGTCAACGATTTGCTCGATGGTGATCACTGGTAATCCCTCTCTCTTGCCTATCTCTTTTAACTCCGGAAGTCGCGTCATTGTTCCATCGGCCGAAACCATCTCAGCTATGACGCCAACCGGGGTAAGGCCGGCTAGCTTGAGAAGGTCTACTGTTGCTTCGGTGTGGCCCTGACGCGCCAGCACGCCGCCCTGTTGGGCTCGCAATGGCAACACGTGACCTGGGCGAACCAGAGACTCTGGGGTGCTGGTTGGGTCTGACAAAACACGCAGGGTTCTGGCGCGGTCGGCAGCAGAAATTCCGGTGGTGACCCCTGAAGCCGCGTCAACCGAAACGGTGTACTGGGTGCGCAGAAAGTCTTGGTTTGCGGTGGTCATGAGTGGCAACTCGAGGTGGTTGGCCATTTGCTCGGTCATTGGTGCGCAAAGATAACCGGATGTGTTGCGCACGATCCAGGCAATCCACTCTTCGGTGGCAAATTCGGCGGCCATGATGGCGTCGCCCTCGTTCTCGCGGTCGGCTGCATCGGCGACCAGCACCGGCTTGCCCTCGCGAAGGGCCGTCAGAGCTTCTTCGATGGTTGATAGTGACATTAGATGTTCCTTGCTTCGAGCAGGCGCTCGATGTGTTTGGCCATCACGTCTGCCTCAACGTTGACCTTGGTTCCGGGCTGCTTTGAACCCAGTGTGGTTAGCTTTAGAGTTTCTGGAATCAGGCTCAACCCGATGAAGTAAGCACCAACTTCATTGAGGGTTAGTGAGACACC